>JBEKLW010000048.1:0-11555 GCA_050008815.1 Bryobacteraceae bacterium | reverse complement strand
AGCGGCTTATCAGCTATGCGGTCGATCTCGGCACGCGCATCACCACGGCGCTGGAATCGGGCAGCGAGCTGCTGCGGGAGATCCACCTCAACCGGGGCGTGCTTATTACGCGCGCGGCGCTCCAGCAGACCACCACGTACACGATTCGCAACGTGGACCAGAAGGCTAAGACGCTCCTGGTCGAGCACGCCATTCGGCCCAGCTTCCGGCTCGTCAAGATGAAGCCGGCCGAGACCACGGCGGCCGCCTACCGGTTCGAAATCCGGCTCGCTCCGGGCGCGGTGGAGAAGTTCCCGGTGGTCGAAGAGCAGCTCATCGAGCGGACCGTCGCGCTGGTGAACGCCACGCCGGGCCTGCTGCTCACCTACGTCCAGAACAAGACGCTCGACGAGGACGCGCGCCGGCAACTGGATCGCATCGCGCAGCAGAAGGGCCGCATCGCCGCCAACGACGGCGAAATCCGCCGCGCGCAGGAGCAGATCGACGAGCTGGTTCGCGATCAGGAACGGCTGCGGCAGAACATCTCGAGTCTCAACCGTGTCGCCGGCCAGCAGGAGCAGGTGCAGAGCTACGCGAAGAAGCTGGCCGACGAAGAGGTGCAACTGGCCGCGCTGCGCGACCGTCTGGCGGAGCTGAGGAAGACCAAGGCCGCGCTCGAAGCCGAGCTGAACGAGCTCATCGAGAAGGCGCAATTCTAGCCGGGAAGGTGATGTATACCGGATAGAGGCCCATGGACGTCGCGCTGATCGGCTATGGCAACGTCGGGCGCGCCTTCGCCCGGCTGCTCGCGAAGAAGCGTTCTTCGTTCCCCTTCCGAATCGTCGGCATCCACACCGCCCGGCACGGGACCGCCATCGATGGCCATGGCCTGCCCGCCGAGCCCCAGTTCGGGCCGGCCGCGGCCTCGGCGGAGGAGTTCCTGGGCCGGGCCAGGGCGGAAGTCGTCATCGAGGTCACTCCGCTGAATCCCATGACGGGCGAGCCCGCCATCTCCCACATCCGGGCGGCGCTGGCGCGCGGCCTGCACGTGGTGACGGCGAACAAAGGTCCGATCGCCCACGCCTATGCGGAGCTTGCCGGGGAGGCGCGCGCGGCCGGAGTCGAGTTTCGCTTCGAAGCGACGGTGATGGATGGCGCGCCGGTGTTCAACCTGGTCCGCGACCACCTGCCCGGGGTTCGAATTCTGGGCTTCACCGGGGTGCTGAACTCCACCAGCAAGATCGTGGTGGAGGCGCTGCGCGACGGCATGTCGATCCAGGAAGGCATCCAGGTGGCGCGGCGGCTGGGCATCGCGGAGACCGATCCGTGGTACGACCTGGACGGCTGGGACTCGGCGGCCAAGACCGCGGCGCTGGCCAACGTGCTGCTGGAGGCGCGCGTGACGCCGCAATCGATCCGGCCCCGCGGCATCAGCCGGCTGACGCCGGAACGCGTCCAGGAGCTGGACCGCAAGGGCAAGACCGTGCGGATCGTCAGCCGCGCCAGGCGCACCAGCGGCGGCGTAAAGCTGCGCGTTCGCGCCGAGGTGCTGGAGAAGACCGACCTGCTGGCCTCCCTGGCCGGCGCCTCGAACCTCATCCTGTTCCATACCGACCTGATGGGCACCCTCGGCACGGTCTCCGTCAACCCCACGGTCGAGCAGACCGCCTACGGCCTGTTTTCGGATCTGGTAGATATCGCGCGGCAGGTCTAGCCCGTTCTTCTCACACCGTTCGAAGCGAGGCGCCGCGCGAGGCCGGTAGATTACACCGTTCGAAGCGAGGCGCCGCGCGAGGCCGGTAGATTCAAGGCGCGCGACGGGGTGAGCCCGCAGGCGTACTTGAACAGTACGTCGAGGACTCACCCCGAGCGCAACGCAGAAGATACCGGCCTCCCGCAAGCCGCAGCCGAAGGCGTGTGAGAAGATCGGGCTAGTGGCTCGGTCGCGCCGCGCAGGCGTGCGCTAAACTGAAGATTGATGGCTGCCAAGCTGCTGACCGGCGTGAAGCGCTTCATCCTGTGGGACTACCAGCGCGCCACCTGGCAGTACGACGTGATGGTCGGGCTGATCCTGGCGTTTGTGTTCCTGACGCCGCGCCAGTGGTTTCTCGATCAGCCCCGGATGCCGCGTACCAGCCGCATCGCCATGCTCCAGGGCGGGCGCGGCACGACGGTCTACTGGGTGGAGGCTGAGTTGCTGGCCGGAGTTCCGGAGGCGGATCGCATGAAGAAGGCGGGTGAGATGCTGCGCAGTCAGACCGGCGAAAAACGGGAGATCGTGCGGCTCGAAGCGGTCTTCGACTCCGAGTCGGTCATCAAGGGATATATCGCCTTCACGCATCCGTAACGGTGCTCGGGGCAGAGGGCCCCGATTTCTGAGCTGACAATGACGATGTTGAAGTCCCTGGCGTTGGTTGTGTTGGCGGGCTCGGTTGGCGCGCAGGCCCAGACCGCAGCCTCCGTGCTCGCGCGCATGGACAAAGCAGCCGCAACCTTCCGCGCAATGACCGGTAAGCTGAGGAAGGCCGAATACACCGCCATCCTCAACGACACCAGCATCGAGAACGGGGAGATCTACCTGCTGCGGAGCGGGCGCAAACTCCTGATGCGAACCGAGATCCTCGAGCCCGAGCCGCGGTCCATCGGCTTCGACGATAGCCGCGTCCAGGTCTACTACCCTAAGATCAAGACGGTGCAGATCTACGATCTCGGTAGGCAGCGCTCGCTGGTGGACCAATTCCTGGTGCTGGGCTTCGGGAGTTCCGGCGCGGAGCTGACCAGGAACTACACGGTGAAGCTCCTGGGCGAGGAGGTGGTGGGCGGCCAGAGGGCCAGCCGGCTGGAACTGGCGCCGAAGTCCGCCCAGGTGGCCGAGCAGATCCGCGGTGTCGAGCTGTGGATCCCGCTCGAGGCCGGGCACCCGATCCAGCAGAAGTTCCTCCAGCCCGGCGGCGACTACTATCTGGTCACCTACTCGGAGGTGAAGATCAATCCGAACGTTCCCGAGAGCGGCTTCCGCTTACGGCTGCCGCCCGACGTCATCCCGGAGTACCCGCAGAAATAGGCGGAGCGAAGTGGCGAAATCGGCAAAACCCAGGCTCGCTTTCCTCGACTGGACCCGCGGTCTCGCGGCCGTGATTATGCTCAACGGCCACGTGTTCCATTCCTTCGCCCGGCCGGATCAGCGCGAGGGCGCGCCCTACGTCATCTCCCAATTCCTCGGCGGCATGCCGCCGGCCATGTTCCTGTTCCTTGTGGGCGTCACGCTGGCCTTCCTGATGCACTCCAGCGAGCGTAGCGGTCTGGGGGCGGCGGCGCGCGTCCTCAAGGCGCTCCGCCGCGCCGGCTACCTGTTTGCGGTCGCGTTTCTGTTCCGGTTGCAGCTCTGGATTTCCGGCCTGCCGGACAGCCCCTGGACCGACCTTCTGCGGGTTGACATCCTGAACTGCATGGGCCTGGCGATCGCGGTCCTGTCGGTGATGGCTGTCTTTACCACCGTGGAGCGGGTGCGGCTTTGCGCGGTGCTGGCCGTCGTGATTGCGGTGCTGTCGCCGCTGGTATCCCGGCTCGACTGGTCCTCGGCGCCCAGCCTGGTGAAGAGCTACCTGGTTCCGGACTACCTGTTCTTCGGCTTCTTCCCCTGGGCGTCCTTCGTGGCCTTCGGCATGAGCGCGGGCAGCATCATCCGGCTGCTCCAGCCAGAGCAGTTCGAGCGGGCGGCGCAGTGGTCCGCGGTGATCGGCCTGGGGTTCATCGTCGCTGGCCAGTACTTCTCGTCGTTTCCTTACTCGATGTACCCGGCCGGCGACTTCTGGCTCGACAGTCCGTGGCTGATGTTCATGAAGACGGGTGCGATCCTGATCCTGCTCTCGGCGGCCTACCTGTGGACGCGGCACACGGAAGGCCGATGGAGCTGGGTGCGCCAGTTTGGGCTGACCTCGCTGCTGGTGTACTGGGTTCACATCGAGCTCATCTACGGCCGCTGGCTGTGGTTCTGGCATGAGAGACTGACGATCCCTCAGGCGGCGGTTTGCTCGGTGGCGGTCATCGGCCTGATGCTGCTGTTGTCGCTGGCGCGTACGCAGTGGCGGAACTGGGCGCGGCTGAGCTTGTTCATGGGCTGGTACTTCTTCGCGGCGCGGCGGGCCGAGGATTGAGCGCCGGCGGCGTCCGGGTCTGACCACCGTATTGAGAAACCTTCACGTTATCCCAGGATTGTGGTATTTTCACACATAGGCAGAGTTCCGGGTCATAAGTACGTCTCCGGAGCCCCGAAAGCGCGGCACGAAGATGAAGGAATCGGTGCGAATACTGGTCATTGAAGACGAGAAGCGCATCGCCGATCTTGTCGCCAGCGGTCTGGAGGGGGCCGGCTACACGGTGGATTCAGCGGGGGAAGGCGCGGGCGGTTTGGAGCTGCTGCACGGCGCCGATTACGATCTGGTGATCCTGGATCTGATGCTGCCTGACATGGACGGCCTGAAGGTGCTCGAGAAGATCCGCAACCGCAGGGCGAGTCCGGCGGTGCTGATACTGAGCGGCCTGGGCGCCGTCGACGACCGCGTGAAGGGTCTGGAGAAGGGGGCCGATGATTACCTTGGCAAGCCATTCGCCCTTAGCGAACTGCTGGCCAGGGTCCGCGCCCTGATTCGCCGCGGGCGGCCGACGCCCGAGCGCCTGCAAGTCGGCGATCTGGTGCTGGACTGCATCCGGCGCAAGGTGACGCGCGGCGGCGAGCCGATTGAACTGGCGCCCAAGGAGTTCAGTATTCTCGAGTACCTGATGCGGAACCACGGCCGGCCGCTCAGCCGCACCATGATCGTTGAGCACGTCTGGGACATGGACTACGACGGGCTGACGAACAGCGTGGACGTTTACATCCGCCATCTGCGCCTCAAGATGGACGACCGCTGGCCGCTGAAGCTGATCCACACCGTGCGCGGCGTAGGCTACATGATCGAGACGCCCGACAAGCGGGCGGAGAAGGAACAGGAGCCCGGGCAGAGGGGCGGCTAGCAGCCCCCCGGCGCGGGCGCCACGCCCGCCGCAAGTCTGAAAGAAGATGGCTCTCGACATCCAGCGAAGGGAACGTGAGGACATCACGGTTCTCGATATGGCCGGTCGCATCACGGTGGGCGAGGAAGCGGGCGCCTTCCGGGACAGGCTGCGCGAGCTGGCCGTCGGCGGCGTCCGCAACGTCATCCTGAACCTCGCCGGAGTCGATTACATCGACAGCACCGGGCTGGGCGCTTTGGTGGTCTGCTTCACCTCGCTGGGAAAGCAGGGCGGCCGGCTGAAGCTGGAGAATTTGAACCGGCGCACTATCGAGTTGCTGCTGTTCACCAAACTCACCACCGTGTTCGAGATCTTCGGCGACGAACAGGACGCCGTCAACAGCTTCTTCCCCGACCGCCAAATCAAGCGCTTCGACATCCTGACTTTTGTCAGCGAGCAAGCCGTCGAGGACAAGTAGAAGCGCGGCCATGCGCTGCCGCTGCTGATGACGCACCCTGCTGGGGTAGGGCGAACCCTCTGGCTCGCCAGCCGGCTCTCCGGCCGGCCCTGCCGGGCTGGATAGCCCGGCGGCGACTTCGAGAAGTCGCCCCACACGGGCCCGCGTCCGCCTTCCCACAACGGGATAAACTGAAGTTATGGCGTTCTGGAGGCAACGGCGGATGCTCGAAGCCGGCGCGCGCGCTCCCGAATTCCAGTTGCAGAACCTGGACGGCGCCAGCCAGTCGCTCAGTGGATTGCTGGCGCGCGGGCCCGTGCTGCTGGCGTTCTTCAAAGTGGAGTGCCCGGTGTGCCAGTACACGTTCCCGTTTCTGGAGCGAATTCACCAGGGCGCGGGCGGGCAGCAGGGCGGGGTACAGATCCTGGGCGTGTCGCAGGACAAGGCTGGCGCGACGCGCGAGTTTGGCCGGGAGTTTGGCGTCAGCTTTCCGATCCTGCTCGATGATGCCGCCGGCGGGTATCCCGTCAGTAACGCTTTCGGGATTGACACCGTGCCGTCGCTGTTCCTGCTGGAGCCGGACGGGAGCGTATCGCTGAGCGGGTCAGGGTTCTCGAAGGCGGACCTGGAGGCGCTGGGCCGGCGCGCCGGAGCCACGCCGTTCCGCCCGGAGGAGCGCGTTGCGGAGATGCGCCCGGGTTGAGGGTCCAAGAACTAGGCTCCCGTGCGGAGCCTGACAGGAGTGGCGAAGACCGGGCCCGGGGACAGACGGGACTGTCCCAAGCGGCGCCGTTTGCCGCGCGTGGACAGTCCCGTCTGTCCCCGGTTCGGCGACCGTGCCGCGTTGCCGTAGCGCACGTTCTCCGGCGCGCGGCGTCGGCACTCGTGCCGACGCTTGGGATGCAGGGGGTTAAGGGGTCAGCAAATGCCGACCATCAACGAAATCCTGGGTTCGGCAGGCGCGATTGCCAAGGGGATGGGGGTCACGCTGAAGGAGATGCTGTCCCCGGCGGTGACCGAAGCCTATCCCGAGGAACCGGCCCGGCTCCAGGACCGATACCGCGGCGTGCACGTGCTCGAGCGCGACCAGAACGGCCTGGAGAAGTGCGTGGCCTGTTTCCTCTGCGCGGCCATCTGCCCGGCCAACTGCATTTACATCGAGGCCGCCGAGAACACCGCGGAGCTGCGCATCAGCGGCGGCGAGCGCTACGCCAAGGTGTTTAACATCGATTACTCGCGCTGCATCTTCTGCGGCTACTGCGTGGAGGCCTGCCCCACGGACGCGATCGTGCACGGGCACGGCTTCGAGATAGCCAGTTACAACACCTCGACGCTGGTCTACCGCAAGGAGCAGTTGCTGGCTCCGCTTGGGCCTGCCCCGGCTCCCCCGTGCCTCGCGGAGGAGCAGAACCGAGGCGCCGCGCTGACCTACGTCCTCAGGCAGCGGTAGGCGCGCCGCGCCACAATCAGCTCCTCGTTCGTCGCCAGCGCCAGCACAGACACCGGCCCGCTGGAAACGATGCGGTCGCCGGAACCGCGCTCGTTGGCCTCCGGGTCGAGCTGGACGCCGAGGAACTCCAGACCCGCGCAGCCGAGCGAGCGCAGGCGCGGAGAGTTCTCGCCGATACCCCCGGTGAACGCGATCGCATCCAGACCGCCCATGGCGACCGCATAGGCGCCGATGGTCTTCTTCACCTGGTAGGCGAGGACCTCGAGCGCGAGGCCAGCGTCGAGGTTGCCTTGGTCCGCGGCGTTCTGCAAGTCGCGCACGTCGCCGCCGGCGATGCCGGAGAGGCCCGCCAGGCCCCCCGTCTTCGTCAACTGCTTACGGACCTCATCCAGCGCCCAGCCGCACCGCTCCATCAGGTAGAGCACCGCGAATACGTCGAGGTCCCCGTGCCGGGTGGCGCTTTCCAGGCCCGATTGCGGCGAGAAGCCCATGCTCGTATCCACGGAGCGGCCATGGAGGATGGCGCAGATCGAGGAGCTGCCGCCGAGGTGGCAGCTCACGGTGCGCAACGTGTCGAGGGGCCGTCCCAGCAACTCCGCCACCCGCTCGCCGACGAACTGGTGCGAGGCGCCGTGAAAGCCGTAGCGGCGGATGCCGTACCTTTCGCGCCACTCCGGCGGCACTCCGTAACGCGCCGCGTACTCGGGCATGCTGGCGTGGAACTCGGTCTCGAAGGCGGCCACCAGCGGCACGCCCGGCATCGCTTCGCGGAATGCGCGCACGGCCGTCAGGTAGATGGCGTTGTGTGCCGGAGCAGCCGGGAGGAAATCCTCGATGGCGGCGACCACGGCCGCGTCGATGAGGAATGTGCCGCGGTAGCGCGGGCCGGCGTGCACGGCCTTGAAGGCGACGGCGTCGATCGGCGTTGCGCTGACCCGGATCTGAGCGATGGCCTCGCGGTAGTCCTGGATGCGCTCAAAGCGCCCGCGTGCCAGCACGCGCTCGGCGGGCATCTCCAGAATCTGGTACTTCAGCGACGTCGAACCCAGGTTCGGAACCAGGATGTTCATGGAAGCCTAGTAGCGTATCAGAACCTGAAACCGGGGACAGACGGAACGTTCCCCGAGAAAACCCCGCGGCGGCACCCACATCTCTAATATGGCCCGTCTTCCACGGGTCGTCGCCGCAGGCGCGGCCCACCACATCACTCAGCGGGGCAACGCGCGCCGGACGGTCTTCGAGACTGATTCGGACCGCCTCGTGTATCTCGATCTGCTCCGTCAGTTCTCCAGCGCGCATGAGCTGTCCCTGGTCGGCTATTGTCTGATGCCCAATCACGTTCATCTGGTTGCCGTCCCGGCACGAGCGGGCTCCATGCCGCTCGCCCTGCGGTACACGCACGGTCGCTATGCCACTTATCTCAACGCGCGCCAGGCGGAGACCGGCCACGTATGGCAGGGGCGTTACTATTCCTGCCCGCTTGAGCAGGATCACCTGTGGGCCGCTCTGCGCTACACGGAACTGAATCCCGTCCGGGCCGGGTTCGTGACGAGCCCCGCAACGTATCCATGGTCAAGCGCGGCAGCTCACTGCCGAGGTGCCAGTGATCGCCTGCTGGATCTCGATGTCTGGCGCTTGTGGTGGACGCCGGAGAGCTGGTGCGACTTTCTCGCGGCGGCGGTCACCTGTGACGCCGAGGCCGACCAGATCCGCGCCAGCACGCACACAGGACGGCCCCTAGGCTCTGCGGAATTCGTCGGGGATCTGGAGCGGACGCTACACCGATCTCTTGTCGCGCAGAAAGGCGGCCGGCCAAGGAAGAAGCCGGCGGACACGGCTCAAGCCTGCTTCGGTTTCTCCGTCTCCGCCTCTGGGGCGTAAACCGGAAAACGTTCCGTCTGTCCCCGGTTTTGGCTTTTGCCAGGCGTTACCGCAGGCCCCGATACTGGGCCTTGAGCGCGTTGACATTCTTGCTGGCCGTCGCCTGGTTGCGGTTGGGAGTGGCCGCGCACTGCGAGAAGAAGCGCAGCGCATCGCGGGCCCGCTCGAGCTGGCCGGCATCGGCCATCTTGGCATTGACCAGGCCGAGGTTGAACAGCGCTTCGCCGAGCACCTCGTTTTGCCCCTTGAGCCCGGGCAGGGCGGCGCGCAGTTCCTGATCGGCGGCCGCATACTGGCCTTGTGCGGCGTAGGTCATCCCCGCGATCCAGTGCGCGCGCCCGGTGGTCTGCACCCTCCAGGTCTGCCAGTCGGTCTCCGCGACGCCGTCGGGTTTGGGCCTCGCTTCGGCCGCAGCTATGGCCTGTTTGGACAGCGCGATGGCGCGGTCCGACTGTTTCTTCCCACGGCTGAGGTCGGCGACGGCCAGCAGCATCTCGACGCTGGCCTGGTTCCTCTCGATGCTGCGCTCGGCCAGCTCGATGGCCTTGGCGCCCTCGCCCGCTTGGGCATAGGCGAGGAACCGTTGCTCGGCCATCTGCGGCAGGTACTGGCTGGCCGGATTGCGGCGCTCCAGCGCCTCGCCGAGCTGTGCCCTCTTCTTCGGGTCGGCGGTCTGAAGCATCGCGGCGAACAGCGAGTACTCGGTGTAAACGTCCACCTGCCTGGCGTAGTCGACACGCCGCCTCCAGTCCTCTTCGTCCTCGTTTGCCGGCTTGGGTTTGGCGGCCACTCGGTGCGCGATCTCGGAAGTGGTCTCGGACCACTTGAGGATGAGGTCGGGGTTTTTGGCGGCCTCGGCCGCCTTGAGGCAGGCGTGCGCCGTCACCACGTCCTCCGGATCGAGCGCCAACAGCCTCGCGCCCGCCTCTAGGGCTTTGTTGTGCTGGCCGGCTTGGGCGTAGGCGGCGACCATCTGGTCGAGCACCCAGGGGAGGCCCTCATGCTGAGGGTATTTGCCCGCGAAATCCTCCAGCAGCGCGATCTTCTTGGCGTTGTCCTGCTCGCCGCCTATCTCGAGGAGCAACCGCCCCTCGGGCGTCCCGTCGTTGACGGCGGCAAACTGGCGACGCTGGGCTGCGGCCGTGCCGGCGGCCAAGCAGACGGTCAAAAGGATCGTCGCGATTCTCATGCTGCCCTCCTGTGATCAGCGAATCGTGACCGGTTCCACGTCGGCTCAGGGCCGCTCTCTGCCACGGCGGCCGCTCCAATCCGCGTTCTCGACGGGATGCTATCATACAACACCGCCCCGGGCGAGCGCAGGCAATCCGGCGGCGAGCCGCGTCGCAGGGGGTCTCGACCAGTCGCGGCTCGGTTGCCGACGGATGCGCCTTTGCCTTCCGCACCTCCGCTCTGCTAATCTCCATGTTCGCGGCGCAGCGCGCCGGCGAGGGGAGAACGATGGTCCTTCCGCACACTTACGTTGCCGCTGTCCTTTTGGCGATCCTCACGATGCTCTGCTGGGGATCGTGGGCCAACAGTTACAAGCTGACCGGCAAGTGGCGTTTCGAGCTGTTCTATTGGGATTTCGCACTAGGCGTGCTGCTGGTCGGGGTGGTTGCCGCACTCACCTTCGGCAGCCTCGGCTTCGACGGGTTCTTGTTTACGGACGATCTGCTGAACGCCGGGCGGCGCCCTCTCGTCTACGGCCTCGCCGCGGGCGTCACTTTTAACCTGGGCAACATGCTGCTGCTGGCTGCGATCGCCGTGGCCGGCATGTCGGTGGCCTTCCCAGTGGGCATGGGTTTGGCGCTGATCGTCGGGGTCATCTGGAACCAGATCCTCAAGCCGCAAGGCAACCCAACCCTGCTCTTTGCCGGCTCGCTGCTCGTGGTGGCGGCCATCCTGCTCGAGACCCTGGTGTACCGGGCGATGTCGCGCTCCCGCCATGAGGAATTGATCAAAGCGGGCAAGACCAGGTCCACCAAGCCCCAGGCCAGTTGGAAAGCCATCCTGGTCTCGGTCGCCGCCGGCCTGCTGATCGGTTCGGCCTGGCCTTTGGTGGATCTGAGCAGGCAGCGCGGTCTGGGGCCATATTCGATCGGCTGCCTGTTCGCCGCCGGGGTCTTCCTCTCGACCCTCGCTTTCAACATCTTCTTTATGAACCTTCCGGTCGAGGGCGAGCCCGTCGAGTTCCGCGACTACTTCCGCGGCAGATCCAGCCAGCACCTGCTGGGAGTGCTCGGCGGGGTGGTTTGGGCGACCGGGCTGCTGGCAATACTCGTAGTCTCCAGCGCGACGAAACCTCCCGAGGGAGCTGCCGCGTTGGATCTTGCCGCGCCCGGTGAAGCGTTGCTCAACCCGGCGGTCAGCTACGCCCTGGCCCAGGCGGCCACCCTGCTCGCAGCGCTGTGGGGCTTGCTGGTGTGGAAAGAGTGTCGGGGCGCCGAGGTGCGGGTCCGCGCAATGGTGACACTGGCCCTAATTCTTTTTGCGGGGGGGCTGGCGCTGGTGGCGATCGCGCCGCTCTACGTCGGGTAGCCCGTCCTCCGCGCGGGCGCCGCGACCCTGGAGAAGACAAGAGAGGATAGCAATGAGCCTTACCCGGAACAACAGGAGCCTGCTGCTCCTAACGCTGATGGTTGGTCTGCTGGTCGGGGCGCTGTGTGGCGCCGGCCTGAAGGCCGCGCAGGCTGCGCCGGGCCCGGCGGCTGATGCCAAGCCGCTGGTGATTCCCGATCCCGTGCAGCTCTCCACCACTTTCACCCAGTTGGCCAAGCAACTGGAACCCGCAGT
>JBEKLW010000479.1:0-2924 GCA_050008815.1 Bryobacteraceae bacterium | reverse complement strand
CCTACCAGCGCTACCCGTTCCTGCTGGAGAACCGCTATCCGAAGCGGCTCGTCACCGAGACCATGCTCTCTGCGCCGGGGGCGGGAGCGGCGCGGCTAGCGCTGCGCCAGCCGCTGATCATCTACTCGCGGCGGGACCTGAACCGGATGCTGCTCGAGCGCGCCGAGCGCGCCGGCGCCGAGATCGAGAAGGCGCGCGTGCTGGATGTGACCCGCCGCGACGGGGCCTGGCGCGTGCGCACCAGCGGCGGCGCCGTCGAGGCCGATTTCTGCATCGTGGCGACGGGAGCGCGCAACTCTCTGCGGAACATGGGCACCGAGTGGACGCCCGACGACACCATGCGCGCCATCGGCTACTACATCGACGCCCGGCAGGAGCACATCGACATTCAGTTCATGCCCCAGGTGGAGGGTTACATCTGGGTCTTTCCGCGCTCGGGGCACCTCTCGGCCGGCATCTGCGGCAAGGGCGTGCCCGCGCAGGAGCTGCGCCGGCGCCTGGAGAGGTTCCTGGACGAGCGCGCGATCTCCTGGAAGGGGGCGGACTTTTTCAGCCACGTGCTGCCGTCGCTGGGCGCCTCCCGCTGGCAGAACAACCGGGTTTCCGGGCAGGGCTGGATGGCGGTCGGCGACGCGGCCGGCTTGGTGGATCCCCTTACCGGCGAGGGCCTCTACTACGCGCTGCGCTCGGCGGACCTCGCCAGCCAGGTGGTCCTCGATGATTCCCATGCGCCCGCCGAGAAACCGCGCGCCTATCGCGCGCTGCTGCACCGCGACTTCGCCGCCGACCTGGCCTTCGGCGCCGGCATTGCCCGCCGCGTGTTCCTGGGCAAGTTCCTCTTCGGCACGGTGCCGCAGCGCATGGTGCAGCTCCTGCGCCTCAGCCCGCGGTTTTATGACCTGATGCAGGACCTGTTCGCGGGCAGCCAGACCTATCTCGGGCTGAAAGCGCGCCTGGTGCGCAACCTGCACGGCACGCTGGTGGATACGTTCTGCCATTTCATCCTCGGCCGCGAGGCCGCCGGCGAACACCAGGTATGAGCCGCGCCCGGGTCACTGCCCGCTCGAGGCAGCTTTTCGACCGCGCCTGCCAGTCCATCCCCGGCGGCGTGAACTCGCCCGTGCGGGCGTTCGGGAGCGTCGGCCTCACTCCGCCGTTCATCGAGCGCGGCGAAGGCTCGCGCATCTGGGACGCCGACGGTAACGAATACATCGACTACATCTGCTCCTGGGGGCCGCTGATCCTCGGCCACCGTCATCCCGCGATCGTCGAAGCGGTCAAGCGCGCGCTCCAGACCGGCACCAGCTTCGGTCTGCCCACGGAAGGCGAGGCCGAGCTGGCCGAGGCGATCTGCGAGGCGGTTCCGTCGATCGAGATGCTGCGGCTGGTGAACTCCGGCACCGAGGCCACCATGAGCGCGCTGCGCCTGGCGCGCGCTTTCACCGGGCGCGACCTGATCCTCAAGTTCGAGGGCTGCTATCATGGCCACGTCGATTCCCTCCTGGTCAAGGCCGGCTCGGGTGTGGCCACGCTCGGCATCCCGGACACCGCGGGCGTGCCGAAGTGCTTCGCCGACACCACGCTCGCCCTGCCGTTCAATTCGGCGGCCGCTCTGGAGCGGTGTTTCCAGGAATACGGCGGCCGGATTGCCGCCGCCATCGTCGAGCCGGTGGCCGGCAACATGGGCTGCGTGCCGCCGCTGCCGGGGTTTCTGGAAGCCCTCCGCGGCGTGACCCGGCGTCACGGTGCGCTGCTGATCTTCGACGAGGTGATGACGGGTTTCCGGGTGGCCTGGGGCGGCGCGCAGGCTCTCTACGGGATTACGCCGGACCTCACCACGCTCGGGAAGATCATCGGCGGGGGACTGCCGGTTGGCGCCTACGGCGGCCGCCGCGACGTGATGTCGATGGTCGCCCCGGCGGGCCCGGTCTATCAGGCTGGCACGCTGTCGGGCAACCCGCTGGCGGTGGCGGCCGGTCTGGCCGCGCTGCGCTACTTGCGATCCCACCCGGAGGTCTACACTGAGCTGGACCGCCGCACGCGGCGCCTGGCGGCGGCCGCGCCGGAATCCATTCGGGTCAACCGCGCCGGCTCGATGATTACCTTCTTCTTCACCGAGGGGCCGGTGGTGGACTACGAATCGGCCCAGACCTCGGATCGCGGCCGCTTCGGGGCCTTCTTCCGCTTCCTGCTGGAGCGCGGGATCTGCCTGCCGCCATCGCAATTCGAGGCGGCGTTTGTCTCGACCGCGCACACCGACGAGGATATCGAGCGCACCTCGGCCGCCATCGGCGAGTTTTTCGCTCAGTGAGTGTCGCATATTCCAGTGGCGAATCTCGTCCGCATTTCGCTCCAGGCCTCGGCCGGTGGCTCGAGTCTATCGATCCGTTCGACAAGCTGATGGAGATATTGGCACAGAAGTCATCACGCATTTGACGAGAGAGTCATGACAGTAAGTCCATCTGCAGGAAAGCCGGCCGAAGCATCGATGCTGGTGAACGTACCCAGACTCGTGACGGCCTACTATACGGAGACGCCTGACCCTTCGGTGCCTGGACAACGGGTATTGTTCGGCACCTCCGGGCATCGTGGGTCGGCATTCGACAAGGCTTTCAACGAATGGCATATCCTCGCCATCAGTCAGGCCATTTGTCTGTACCGAAAGCGACACAAGATCGATGGCCCGCTGTTTCTCGGCATGGACACGCATGCGCTCTCCGTGCCAGCACTTGCCAGCGCGCTTGAGGTGCTGGCGGCTAACGGCGTGGAGGTCATGCTCGCGGAGGGCGATGAATATACCCCGACCCCTGCTGTTTCTCACGCGATTCTCACGCACAACCGCGGGCGCAAGACAGGACTCGCCGACGGCATCGTCATCACGCCGTCACACAATCCGCCACATGACGGCGGGTTCAAATACAATC
>JBEKLW010000478.1:0-2953 GCA_050008815.1 Bryobacteraceae bacterium | reverse complement strand
AGTGGTGGACTCTTCCGACCTGGCGGTGGTGGGGCTGGTGGAAGTTGTCCGGCACATTCCGCGGATCTACGGCGAGTTCCGGAAGATCGCCAAGGCGGCCGAGCGCGAGCACCCGGAGGTGGCGATCCTCACCGACAGCCCGGATTTCCACCTGCCGCTAGCGCGGCGGCTCAAGCGCCTGGGCGTGCCGGTGATCTACTTCGTCGCGCCGCAGGTCTGGGCCTGGCGCAAGGGCCGGCTGGCGGCGATGCGCAGGAGGATCGACCGCCTGCTGTGCATCTTCCCGTTCGAGGAGGAGTACTTCCACGCGCGCGGAATCGAGGCGACCTACGTGGGGCACCCGCTCTCGACGCTCCTCCGGCCGAGGTTCTCGCGGGGGGAGTTCCTGGCGCGGCACGGGCTGGCGGCGGAGCGGCCGCTGGTGGCGCTGCTGCCGGGGAGCCGGCGCGGGGAGGCCGCGCGGCACCTGCCGGCGCTGATCGACGCCGCTCGGCGCATTGGACAGGAGCAGCCGGCGGCGTTCGTGCTGGCGCTCCCCGGGGGCGGGTTCGCGGCGCTGGCCGATTTCCGGGAACGAATTGCCGCGGCGTCCATCCAAGTAGTTGAGGGCGAAACCTGGGACGTGCTGGCCCACGCCGAGGTGGCGCTGGCGGCCAGCGGGACCGTGACCATCGAGGCGGCCCTGCTGGGCACTCCCATGGTGACCTTCTACCGAGTCGCTCCACTGAGCTGGCTGGTGGGAAAGCCGCTGGTGGACGTGCCGTTTTACTCGATGGTGAACCTGGTGGCCGGCCGGGCGGTTGTTCCCGAGTTGATGCAGAATGAGGTCAGGGGAGAGCGGCTGGCAGCCGAGGCGCTGCGGCTGTTGAGTGATCCCGCCGCGCGCGGCCAGATGCGGAGAGAGCTGCAAACGGTTGCGGCCCGGCTGACCGGAATCGAGAGCCCGCTGGAGCGGGCGGCTGGCTTGGTGGCGGAGTTTGTGGCAACCCGGCTGGGTCCCCCGCGGGTGGGTGAGGAGATGGCGAATGGCTCGTAATACCTGGAAGGCGCTCGCCCTGTTGAGCGCGGCCGTGGCGGCGCCGGCGCAGCAGCGGCCGCCGCGCATCGACGTTCAGCACTACTTGATCGAGGCGGACATCAACCCGCGGGCGCAGACGCTCAGCGCGCGGGTGCGCATCCAGTTCGTGCCGCAGGAGGAGACCAGCGCGGTGGCCTTCGAGCTGAACAACGCGCTGACGGTTTCCAAGGTGGAGGACGAGGCGGGAGGGCAGGTGGCCGCGACACGCTCGTCCCAGACCTCCACGGTGAACCTGAGCTTTGCGCAGCCGCTTGCGAAGGCCCAGCCGGTGGCGGTGGCGTTCAGCTATGACGGCCGGCTGACGGGCCGCGAAGAGTCGCCGGTCTTCGGCATCAAATTCGCAGCGCTCCACCCGGAGTACGGCTACCTGCTCTACCCGGCGCGCTGGTTCCCGGTGGCGGGCTACACGACGGACCGGTTCACGGCCGAGCTGCGGGTCAAGGTGCCGGCCGGCTATAGAGTGATTGCGCCGGGCACGGGGCGAGAGGAGCCGCTCGGCGCGGACCAGGTCCAGTACACCTTCCGGTTCGACCGGCCGTCGTTTCCCGGCAGCCTGGCCGTTGTGCAGGGCGACCCGCTGCACGTCAGCGCCGAGGGCGTCGCCACTGACCTGTATTTCCGCGGCGATGAGAAGCCCTTGGCCGGCGCTTACGGACAGGAAACGGCCAAGATCTTCAACTACCTGACTAGCCTCTTCGGGCCGCTAATTGAGCCCAAGCTGACCATCGTCGAGACCGAGGACGGAGCGGTGAACGGCTACTCGTCGCCGGGGCTGATCTTCCTCTCGCCGCAGGGCATCGGCAAGGACGTGGGGGTGCACCTGCTGACGAACCAGCTCGCGCGGCAGTGGTGGACCGGCCTGCTGTCTCCGGTCGCGCGCGGCCACATGTGGCTCAGTAACGGGATGGCGCGGTACGCGGAGCTGCTGTACCTGGAACACGCCAACGGCCCCACGGCGATCGAGGGCGAGACGCGCGACCTGTACATCGACGCACTGACCGCGAGCGACGTGCCGATCTCGCAGACGCCGCGCCTGGATGATTACTCCCCGGAGTACTGGGCGCTGACGGCGAGCAAGGGCGCGGCGGTCTACAACATGCTGCGCTACGTGATCGGCGATGCCAACTTCGAGCGGCTGATGAGGGAGTTCCCGGCCAAGCACGCTTGGGCGGCGGTGCGCACGGAGGATCTCCAGCAGGCGGCCGAGGCGATCTTCGGCCAGAAGCTGGGGTGGTTCTTTATGCAATGGATCGACGCCAGCGGCGCGCCGGAGTTCAAGATCGAGTACACCATCTACCGGGTGACGAAGACGCCCACCGGGCAGGGCGGGTTCCGGGCCATGGGCAAGGTGAGCCAGGACCTGGACACTTTCCGGATGCCGGTGGATCTGAGGATCGAGACCGAGGGTAATCCGGAGACGAAGCGCGTCGAGGTGACCGGCACCTCGACCGAGTTTTCGGTGGATGCGTTCGGCAAGCCCAAGACGCTGACCCTGGACCCGAACAACAAGGTGCTGCGGTTCAGCGACCCGGTCCGCGTGGCGGTTTCGATCCGGCGCGGCGAGCAGTTCACCGAGATGACCGAGTTCAACGAGGCGCTGAAGGAGTACCAGAGAGCGCTGGAAGTGAACCGGAACAGCTCGCTAGCGCACTATCGCATCGCCGAGATCTTCTTCCTCCAGAGCAATTTCCAGGCGGCGGCGAACGAGTTCCGCGAGGCCCTCAACGGCAACCTGGACCCGAAGTGGACGGAAGTCTGGGCGCACCTCAACCTGGGGAAGATCTTCGACATCACCTCGCAGCGCGAGCGCGCGGTGAGCGAGTACACGCTGGCGGTGCGCACCAAGGACAACACGCAAGGGGCGCAGGAAGAAGC
>JBEKLW010000477.1:0-2955 GCA_050008815.1 Bryobacteraceae bacterium | reverse complement strand
ACGACCTGACCCCGGCCAAGGTTATCCGCCTCGTCGGAACGGGCGGCGGCGGATTCCTCTGCGATTCCGGTGAAGCACCGGTCACTTGCTGGCAAACGAGAAGTGCATCTGGACGATCACCCACTGGTGGTCCCTTTTCTCCAGCGTCCCTGTCCATCGGGTATTCTCCCAATTGGCCGGTTGACCCTTCCACTCATTGATGTCGTCCAGGACGCAGAAGAACCAGGCGACCTCGCCTGATCGGGAGAAATCGATCTTCAAGTCTCTGATCTCATACCTGATCGCTCTGAAATCAGGACTCATCCAGAATTTCTCGGCCTTCCTGAATTCCTGGATACCTTTCACGACCCGCGCGTTGGGCGCGACCTCCAGATAATCTGGGTCGTCGGCTATGACGCTGTAG
The DNA here is from genome assembly GCA_050008815.1 of Bryobacteraceae bacterium. Lineage (GTDB taxonomy): Bacteria > Acidobacteriota > Terriglobia > Bryobacterales > Bryobacteraceae > JBEKLJ01. The sequence continues at coordinate 2,552 of JBEKLW010000477.1, read as the reverse complement.
AGGAGGTTGAGGTCCTTGTTCTTCGCCCAGCCGATGCTGTTTCGGATCGCTTTTTCCACCAACGGCCTTTCCACGCTGGCGTCGAATGGCGGATTCCCCTCGGGAGCACACGCCAGCAGCGCCAGGCAGGCACCGATTATGACCAATGATGGTTTGACTCGTCCGAGACTGGATCGGCAAGGAATTGGCCCGGGAGTGCAGGAGCCCTCGTCATCCGCCGCGGTCGCGCTGGAGCGGCCAATCGTACTTCCCTCCCCGGAACGAAGACCACCGACCCGACCGAAATTCGGAGCGCGCATCGGACTGGAATCTTGGTCGCGGCGAAATCGGCAGACAAGGGGATTTCCGGACAAGAAAATGGCGCGCCCAGAAGGAGTCGAACCCTCAACCCTCAGATCCGTAGTCTGATGCTCTATCCAGTTGAGCTATGGGCGCGCGAAGGAGGGAAAACGAAGCAAGCTTTGGCCAGTGACTGCAAGCGCGAAGTGGTGCGCTGCGGCCCGATAATCGCCCGCTCTGTTGGCCAGCAAAGGGTTTCCTACGAGGTCGGCGACCGCATCCGACCCGTCTGTTCTGTTTTCCCGTAGGAAGGTCGCTTGCGACCGATCACTTGTTCGGTCCTTCTGGCTCGCCCAAGCGCCAGTCGAGCAATTCGATCTGCAGCAGCTTGCGGTCGTTGTATAAGTTCCAGGCCAGCTGCACGGCAAGGTCGACCGGGACGCCAACCGGTGGCAGCCGATGCGCGAGTTTCCATGCCACGCCGTAGACGCGCCGGCCGTACTCATCCCCGAGCTGGAAGCGAAAATGCTGCTCCTTGAACACCTCCGGCCGCTGGAGAAACCGCACGCCGCGCAGGCCAAAGACCGGTTCGGGATTGCCCTGGCCGAACGGGTGCAGGGTGTCGAGTTCCTCCATGAGCGGGTCGCGCACCTGTTCGAGCGTGAGCCAGCACGAGATTTCCAGCCCCGGCTCGGCCATCTGGCCGTGCTGCCAGGCGCGCACCGCCTCGGCAAAACGCTCGCGAAAAACCTCGAGATTGGCCCGGGGCAGCGAGATGCCGACTGCCATCGGATGGCCGCCCCAGCTCGACAGGAGGTCGGCGCACGTGCCCAGCATCTCCACGAGGTTGAGGCCGTAGATGCTGCGGCCGGAGCCCTTGGCGAGGCCGTTCTCGTGGCCGAGCACGATGCACGGCCGGTGGTATTTGCGCGTCACGCGGCTGGCCACGATGCCGACCACGCCCGGATGCCAGTCCTCGCCGAACAGCACCAGGCCGTGCGCTCCGCCATAAAGCTCCTCGACCATGCGTTCGGCGGCCTCGGTGATCTGCCGCTCGATCTCCTGGCGCTCGCGGTTGAAGCCGTCGAGCTGGCGGGCGGCGTCGACGCAAAACACCGCATCGTCGCTCAGCATGAGCTCGACGGACAGCGCGGCATCGGCCAGCCGGCCGCTGGCGTTGATGCGCGGTCCGAGACGGAAGGAAATGTCGACCGGCTGGATCTCCTGCCCGAGCTTGATGCCCGCCACATCCATGAGGGCGCGTAGGCCGCGGCGCTGCGTCTCCTGGAGGATGCGCAGGCCGTGGTGGGAGAGGATGCGGTTTTCGCCGACCAGCGGTACGAGATCGGCCACCGTGCCCATCGCCACCAGGTCGAGATACTCCTTCAGCTTGATGCGGAACGCCACCGGATGGTTCTCGGCGCGCAGCTGCTTGAGCAGGCCGTGGACGAGCTTGAACACCAGACCGACCGTGCAGAGGTTGTGCCAGGGAGCGTCCTCCGCGCCACCGTGCACGTGCGGATTGATCAGGATGCCGTCGCCGAGCGGTTTTTCCTTCGAGCGATGGTGGACGATGACAATCGTATCCACTCCCTGCGCCTGCAGATAGGCGAGCTCGTCGTGCGAGTTGGTGCCGCAATCCAGCGCGATGAAGAGATCCGGCCGGCCGGCCTCCAGCGCCCGGTCGATGGCCCCGCGGCTCAAGCCGTAGCCCTCCTCGAGGCGCCGCGGCACCACGAAACGCGGATCGAGGCCGAAGCGCCGCAGCACGCTCACGAGCAACGCCGTGCTACCCACGCCGTCGACGTCGTAATCGCCCAGCACGACCAGGGTTTCGCGCCGGGCGATGGCCTGCTTGAGGCGGGCGACGGCGGCGGCGAGATTGTCGATTTGGAATGGATCCTGCAGTTCCGCGAGCGCGGGCCGCAGGAACCGCGTGGCGGCGTCGGTGTCGCGGAGGCCGTTGCGGAGCAGCAGCTCGGCGAGCACGGGGCTCACGCCCAGCCGGCGGCTGAACTCCTCCACTTCGGCGGTGGCCAATGGCGTGTAGATCCAGCGCATGATAAAAGCCTCAGTTCGCCATGATAGTCATCGCGAGAGAGGCGCAGCCGAGCGGGGCGATCCAAGTGGATTGCTTCGTCGCTGGGCTCCTCGCAATGACCCTTTCGGTGACGTTATTGCGAGGCCTTGCTCGAGCCCGTCCATTCGTATTTCGGCGCGATGTCGTGATGGGCCTCGACATGCTTCCGGTCGCCCTTGTGCCACCAGTAGAA
>JBEKLW010000476.1:0-2955 GCA_050008815.1 Bryobacteraceae bacterium | reverse complement strand
CTCGGGATGACCTTCACGCCCTTCTTGGCCACCTGGACCACGGCCTCGAAGATGGCGCGCACCTGCACCTCGGTGATCTCCGGATAGAGAATACCGAGGCGGCAGCCGCGCAGGCCCAGCATGGGGTTGAATTCGTGCAGCTCCTCGACGCGGGCGAGCAGCGCCGGCAGCCGCTTCTTGAGCTCACCCACGCTGATACCGTAACGGGCCGCCATCTCCTTCTTCGCCTTGGCGTCCAGGTAAGGCAGCGTGGCGATGTCAACCATTAGCTCCTCGCGCTTGGGCAGGAACTCGTGCAGCGGCGGATCCAGCGTCCGGATCACCACCGGGAGGCCGTCCATGGCCTGGAACAGCCCGGCGAAGTCTTTGCGCTGCATCGGCAGGAGCTTCTGCAGGGCCTTGCGGCGCGACTTCTCGTCGCTGGCCATGATCATGGCCTGCATGTGCTCGATGCGGTCCGGAGCGAAGAACATGTGCTCGGTGCGGCACAGGCCGATGCCCTCGGCGCCGAAGCGCCGGGCCGCCTTGGCGTCGCGCGGGATGTCCGCGTTGGCGCGCACGCCGAAGCCGCCGCGGAACTCATCCGCCCAGCCCATGAACGCCGCCAGGACGCCGGAGGAGGGATCGGGATCCCCGGTCTTGGCCTGGCCGGCGAACACCTCGCCGGTCGAGCCGTCCAGCGACACCCAGTCGCCTTCCTTCAGGGCCAGGGTCTGGCCGCCGGCCACGGCCACCGTGGCTTGCTTCTTGTGCTCGTCCACGGCGATCGCGCCCGCGCCGGCCACGCACGGGATGCCCATGCCGCGGGCCACCACGGCCGCGTGGCTGGTCATGCCGCCGCGCGAGGTCAGGATGCCCTTGGCCACTTCCATGCCGTGAATGTCGTCCGGCACGGTCTCGGCGCGCACCAGGATCACCGGGGTCTTCTTGGCCCACTCCACCGCGTCGTCGGCGGTGAAGACGATCCTGCCCACCGCCGCCCCGGGCGACGCCGGCAGTCCCACCGCCAGCTTCTGGAGGTCCTTGCGCGACTCGGGCACGATCACCGGATGCAGAAGCTGATCGAGCTGCATCGGGTCCACCCGCAGCACGGCCTCCTGCTTCGTGATCAAGCCCTCGTTTACCATCTCGACGGCGATCCTAACGGCCGCCGGGCCGGTGCGCTTGCCGTTGCGCGTTTGCAGCATGTAGAGCTTGCCGTTCTGGATGGTGAACTCGAAGTCCTGGATGTCGCGGTAGTGCTTCTCCAGGCTGGTGGTGATGCTGCGGAGCTGCTTGTAGACCTCCGGCATCAGCGTCTCCAGCTCCGTGATCGGCTTGGGCGTGCGGATGCCCGCCACCACGTCCTCGCCCTGCGCGTTGGTCAGGAACTCGCCGTAGAACTCCTTGGCGCCGGTGGCCGGGTTGCGCGTGAAGCCCACGCCCGTGGCCGAGGTCTCGCCCAGGTTCCCGAAGACCATGGCCTGCACGTTGACGGCGGTGCCCAGGTCGTCGGGGATCTTGTTCATCTTCCGGTAGTGGTTCGCGCGCGGGTTGTTCCAGGACCGGAACACGGCGTCCCGGGCCATCTCCAGTTGCGTGCGCGCATCCTGCGGGAAGGGCTTCCCGGTCTTCTTCTCGACCAGCTTCTGGTACTCGGCGATGACCGCCTTCAAATCCTCGGCCGTCAGGTCGGTGTCCAGCTTCGCGCCCGCCTTCTTCTTGCGCGCGTCGAAGATGTGCTCGAACTCGGCCTTGGGGATCTCCAGCACCACGTTGCCGAACATCTGGATGAACCGCCGGTAGCAGTCCTGGGCGAAGCGCGGGTTGCCGCTGCGCGCCTCCAGAGTCTTCACCGTCTGGTCGTTCAGGCCCAGGTTCAGGATGGTGTCCATCATGCCCGGCATGGAGAACTTCGCGCCGGAGCGGACGCTCACCAGCAGCGGGTTCGAGACGTCGCCCAGCTTCTGGCCCATGCGCTGCTCGAGCAGGGCCAGCGCCTGCGCGCTCTGCTGCTCGATCTCCGCCGTGAGCTTGCCCTCGTGCTGGTAGTAGATCTTGCAGACGTCGGTCGAGATTGTGAACCCGGGGGGCACCGGCACGCCGGCGCGAGACATTTCCGCGAGGCCGGCGCCTTTGCCGCCCAGGGTGTCTTTCATCTTCCCATCGCCGTCGGCCGTGCCGCCGCCGAAAGAGTAAACGTACTTGGACATAGGTGTGTTTCGTCTCCTAAGAAGAACTCACATGTAGCCGCGCATGAACCTGAGTGGCTTCTCTATTTCTATTTGCCTTCATTCACGTCCATTCACGTTCATTCACGGCTATCATTGCGTAGTCACGATCTCCGAGAAATCGGCGATCGCCGAAAATTCGCTCAACAACTGATACAAGAGCGCCAGGCGGTTCTGCCGGACAACCTGGTCCGGCGCGTTCACCAGCACCTTGTCGAAAAACAGATCCAGCCGTGGCCGGATCGAAGCGATCGCATCGAGCGCCGGCCGGTATTCCTTCTTCTTCCGGAACCTGTTCACGCGCCTCCGCAGCTTGTCGAAGGCCGCATACAGCTCGGCCTCCGGCCCCGGCTCGAGCAGCGCCGCGTTCACCTCTGGGCCGCCCTCGAACTCCGCCTGCCGCAAAATGTTCTGGATGCGCTTGAAGCTGGCCGCCAGCGGCTCGAAGTTCTCCGTGGGCCGCACGGCCTGGATCGCGGCGAGCCGGCTCTCGACGCCGGTCAGATCGTCCGCGCCGGCCGCGAGCACGGCGTTCACCTCGTCGTAGCGGAACCCGCGAATGTCCTTGAAGTAATAGCGAACCCGGTCGAGCAGGAACTCGCGCAATGCCGCGTCGTCGCCGCTCAGTTTAGAAAGAGAGAGGCTGAGCCTCCCCTCCACCAGGATCTTGACCACGCCTTGCGCCGCGCGCCGCAGCGCGAAGGGGTCCCGGGAGCCGCTCGGGATCAGGCCGACCTTGAAACAG
>JBEKLW010000475.1:0-4199 GCA_050008815.1 Bryobacteraceae bacterium | reverse complement strand
GCACGCCGCACTCATAAGAATCGGCAGAACGGCTTTGTACAAAGGTGAAAGCGATGCTCCAGCTTCCAGAGCCGGCCCCGAAAAATAGGACAGGCGTTTAAGTGAAAACTCTGCTCTACTGGACGGGACGAATCGCCGTCCCACAAGGAGAGCAGCCCATGAAACGGTCCCGACGGAATCACGCACCGGCCTTCAAGGCCAAGGTGGCCCTGGCCGCCTTGAAAGGGGATCGCACCCTGGCCGAGTTGGCGCAGCAGTTTGATGTCCACCCCAACCAGATCACGCAGTGGAAGGCCCAGCTCCTGGAGCGGGCGCTGGAGCTCTTCGCCACCCCGGCCGAGCGTCAGGCCGGCGCGCCCGACGTGAAGGCCCTCCACGCGAAGATCGGCCAGCTGGCCATGGAGAACGATTTTTTGGCCGGCGCGCTCGGTCGGCTCCCCGATGCGAGCGGCACGCGATGATTACCCCCCAGCACCCCCTGTCGGTGACGCGTCAGTGTCGTCTGGTGGCCGTGGCCCGGTCATCGGTGTACTACACGCCCCAACCGGTCCCGGCGGCCACCCTGGCCCTGATGCGGCAGCTCGACGAACTGCATCTCCAGCATCCCTTTGCCGGCAGCCGGATGCTCCGGGACCTGCTGCGCCTCCACGGCGTGCCCGTGGGGCGCAAGCACGTGGCCACCCTGATGCGCCGGATGGGGATTGACGCGCTCTACCGGCACCCCCGGACCACCCAGCCGCACCCGGGGCACCAGGTGTTCCCGTACCTGTTGCGCTCCCTGGACATCACGGCCCCCAACCAGGTGTGGGCCATGGACCTGACGTACATTCCGATGCGCCGGGGCTTCCTCTACCTGGTCGCCGTGCTGGACTGGGCGACCCGCCGGGTCTTGGCCTGGCGCCTCTCGAACACCCTGACCGGGGACTGTTGCCTGGACGCCCTGGAGACCGCGATCCGGGCTCACGGCTGTCCCAGGATCCTGAACACCGACCAGGGCAGTCAGTTCACCGGCACGGCCTTCGTCGACCTCGTGCAGCAGCATGGCATCGCACTCAGCACGGACGGCAAGGGGGCCTGGCGCGACAACCTCTTCGTCGAGCGCCTGTGGAAGAGCGTGAAATACGAGGAAGTGTACCTGCATGCCTATGACACCGTGGCCGAGGCCCAGCAGCACCTGGCCGTCTACTTTGCCTTTTACAATCGTGGTCCATACTACCCCACCTCGCTATTACAATCGTGGTCCATACTACCCCACCTCGCTATGTGCGTGAAAAGGCGAAGGCGCCCTGTCGATCGAGTGGTAACGCGGGGGTATTCCCCTGCTGGACGCGTTGAACGAGGGCCCTCGCTGCGTCGGTTCCCAGCGCGCTCCCATGGAAGATCCACGGCCCCTCCGACAGGGGATGCTCGGCGGTGATCTCGCCGCGCTCGACGGCGAGGCGGAGCGTCTTCGGACTCAGCCCTAAGATGGCCGCTGCCTCCGTCAGATTGAGCCAGCCGTCCGCCACCCGCGTCTCGCGGCTATAGCACGCGATGTGGTGATGGCTCCGCAGGGCGGTGACGCGCTCCTGTGTCCAGCGATTGCCCCGTCCCGTCTGGAGGCCGTTGCGGTTCAGGATCCCCGCAATCAGCCTGTCGGGACAGATCCGCGCCAAGCTCGTCACCGCCTCCACAATCGCGGGGGGCGTCTGGCCGCGGTGCTGGCCCCGGCGCCGGCGCGGCACGCGCAGCTCGGTGTGCACGCCGCCAGTCCAGTGGAGGACGAGCGTGATCGTGCCGCCGGCGCTATCGACCTCGGCTACCACTTCCTGAAGGAGGGTCCGGACAATCCGCTTCTTCAGACGGACATCCGTGCCGGGGTCGTGCCAGACCGCCTCGAGCCGGGTCGCCAACTCCGCGAACTCCTCCCGCGTGGGGGCAGGTCGCTCTGGGCCGCGGCCCGCCGTGTGGTGCGCGATGCGGGCGTCGATCTCCTGGACGCGCTGTAAGGCGTGGTTCCACCGCTGCTCGAGCTCCCCGGCTACCAGCCGATTCTCGGGATCGGCCGCGTCGGACCTGGCGCTGGGCGCGCTGCGCCGCATAGCGGGCGGCTTCCAGGTCCCGCCGCAAGGCCTCGACGACCTCGTCTTGGTGTCGCGCCTCCTGCTCGCTCGCCACGATCGCCGCCTCCACAGCTGCCGGCTGCACCACGCGGAGCACCTCGCGGGCGATGGCGTCGTCCACGGAAAGGCCGCCAAACGTGAGACACCGGGGCTCCCCGTTATCCAGCCAGCCCCGCATGCAGGCGTAGCGGAGCACGTCGTGCCCGCTGCCGGTATATCGGACCGTCAGCTTACGCCCACACCGCCGGCACCGCAAGAGCCCCGTCAACAGGGCCGCGCCGCGCTTGGCCGCGCCCACCGCGTCGGTGCGGAGGTTGTTCGCGGTGATGGCCTGCTGAATGTGCTCGAACTCCTCCCAGGCCACGTAGCCCTCATGGGCCTGCGGGATGAGGGCGAGCCACTGCTCGCGGGGCTTCCGGCGCGCCGCGCGCCGCGGGATGCCGTGCTCGTAGCGCACCCGCTGTTCGGTCTTGCCATACGCATACGCACCGCCGTACACGGGACTGGTGAGCAGCCGATAGACGGCCCGGTAGCTCGGCCGCCGCCAGAAGGTCGCGCCCCGCGGGGTGTGCGTTGGGAGCTCCAAGGCGTGCTCCAGGAACCACCAGAGCGTCTGCCGCACCGTGCCCAGTTCGGCGAACTTCCGGAACACCAGCGCGATGGCCTGCTGAACCCGGCGGTCCGGGTCCTTCTCCAGGTGCTGGTCGTCGGTCTTCACGTACCCGACCGGCACGGCCTGGAGGAGGGCACCGCGCCGCGCCTTCGCGTAGCGGGCCTCCACGGATCGCTGGCGCAGGAGATCCAGTTCATACTCGTTCAGGCTGCCCTTCAACCCCAGCAGGAGCCGATCGTTGCTCTGCCGCGGGGCGTAGACCGTGTCCTGGTCAACCAGGAGAGTATCGACGATGCGACAGACCTCCATCAACTGTTGCCACTCCCGGCTGTTGCGCGCAAACCGGGAGACCTCCCACGCGGCCACGGCGCCCACCTTGCCCAGACAGACCTCCGAGACCATGCGCTCGAAGCCGGCACGCGTCACCGTCCCGGCGGCCGATCGGCCCAGGTCCTCATCCACGACCTCGATCTCGCGCCATCCCAGCTGTCGGAGCCGGTCCTGCATGGCGTACTGGAGCTTCTGGCTCTCCAGGTTGTGGGTGACCTGGTACGCAGAGGACTGGCGCACGTAGAGCATTGCTTTGCGCGCCACGTGCTGTGCCTGCACCTTGTCACTCATGTCCCACCTCCCGTCCGCCGCGGACTGGGCCTGTCGGGCGGGCATGCTCGCGCAGCAGGCGGGCCAGCAACTGTACCGTCTTGCGGTAGACGTCTGGCGGGATCGCCGGGGTGATAGGGGACGGCCGGAACAGCTCCAACTGGGGGACCCGGGACCGCGATGGCGTTGGCATCAGCATCTCCTCGCGTAAAGGGTGGATGCTGAGCTTCTACCATATCAAGGTCCTGGCTGCTCGCCGAGCCAACCAGCAGCGCCGCCAGGGCCCGCAATGCCGCGAGGTCGACACGGGCGACGTCAGCCACCTCCCTCGTGCCGTCGGCCGCCGGTTCGAACATCCAGCGCGGGATCTCCTGTACCGGGAACAGTGGCTCCCCGAGGATTGTGCAGCGGACCACGGGCGGGCCGTTTCGGGTGCGCACGGCCCGGACGCGCACCTGGCGTCCGTACCAGGGGTGCCACGGGTAGCGGACTTCCAGCACGTCGGTATTGTGGGTGCTCCATCGCTCGGTTGTACAATCAGGGCCGGCCTCACGCGGCGCTGGACGGCCAGACCCCCGATATGGTTTACTTCGCCGCGTTGCCTCAGCTCGAGGCAGCGTAACGTGACCCCGGCAGAGTGTCACTTATCACGCCTGGTTTGCTGTCCAACTCTGTGGGGCCACCGCATCCTACGGATATCCGAGTATATCTAAGTTCGACGTTTACTGATTTGCAGAGAGTGTGCGTTTAGGGGACGTCGCGGCTTTAGTGGCTTTTCACCCCTGGCGTTGGGATGGGGGATAGTGCGAAGCGCATCGGAGGCGGCCTGGCGAGGGCCCGGGGCATGGCAGGGGGTCGGGTTTCCGCTTGACAGGCATCCGCCG
>JBEKLW010000474.1:0-2971 GCA_050008815.1 Bryobacteraceae bacterium | reverse complement strand
CCGTCCCGACAACCTCCTCGCCGCCGCCGTCCTCGACCGCATCCAGAAGGGCCTCGAGGAGTTCCGGCAGGCAGCCGCGAAGCGTCACGGGATCGAGGTGACGCGCGACGCCGATGTCCTCGGCGTGCTGGTCTTCCTGCAGCGCATCGAGTACCAGATCAACAACGGCCGCCAGCGCGGCCGGGCCTTCCTGGACTTCCTTCGGAGCGAGATGGAAAGCGCTTCGGGGCCGCAGACCCAGCCCGGCTCTTCGCTGGTGCTGCCTTGAGGACGCGGCCGATTCCCGCGTAGCCGACCCGAATAGCTCAATGGCTGTCGGCGGCCGCCAGCGGCTTGAGCCACATCCGGCGGCGTGTTACTGTAGCGGCGTTAGGGGGGCTGCATGCCTTCACTCAAGGACATTCTCCAGGCGCGCGCTCTGGAAGCGGCGGAGGTCGGCCAGACGGTGGCCGAGGTCGCTCGGCGCATGGCTGAGCGCAACATCGGCGCGATTTTGGTGCTGGAAAAGGGCGCGCTGCGCGGCATCTTCAGCGAGCGCGACCTGATGAGGCGCATCGTGGTTCAGCAGCTCGACCCGGAGGCGACCCGCGTCGAGGCCGTGATGTCGACCGAACTGAGCACGGCGGACGAGTCGGCCACGGTCGAAGAAGCGATGGAGTTGATGCGCCGCCGCGGCTGCCGTCACTTGCCGGTGATGCGCTCCGGCCGCGTCATCGGCTTCATCTCGATGCGCGACCTGATGGTTTGCGAGCTGGAGCGGAAGACCGAGGAGATCGCGCACATGCGGAACTACATCCAGGGCGCCTGAGGCGCGCCTGGCGCGCCGCTGCGCTGCCAAGAGCGGCCAGCCGCTCCTGCGCCGGAGGCGCACCGAACGCGCAGCGCTGCAAGATCCCTCTGTTGCCGGGCTACCGCGCCGGTCGCGCCTCGACCCGCTCGTACATCTCCCGGGTCTGCGCCAGCTCGGCGAACCGCAGGCCAGGCAGGCAGGCCGAGGCCGTGCCCGCCGCCACGCCCCAGCGCAGTGCGTCGGTGAAATCGCTGCCCTGGGTCATGGCCCAGGTGAAGGCAGCCGCCAGCGCGTCGCCCGAGCCGATGGGGCAAACGGCCTCGATCCGGGGGGGAACCACCTCGATCATCCCCTTCGCGGTGGCGCCCACGGCGCCGCGGCTGCCCAACGACAGGATCACCGATTGTGCGCCCAGAGAGAGAATCCGCGTCGCGGCCTCCAGAAAGTGGTTGCGCGTGATCAGCGCCGTGTCGAGCAGCCGCTCGGCCTCCTGCTGGTTCGGCGCCACCACGGTGGGGCCGGCCTCCACGCCTTCCAGCAAAGCCGCGCCGTCGGTGTCCACCAGCGTCTTCACCCCGCGCTCGTGCGCCAGCCGGATCAGCTTCGGAACGAAGCCGGAGGGTACGCCCGGCGGAATGCTGCCGCAGAGCATCAACCAGTCCGCTTCGGCGAGCCGCTTCACGACCGCGGCCTCGATCCGCGCCAGCTCCTCGCCGCTCAGGTTCGGCCCGGGTTGGTTCAGCTTGACCGTCAGGCCCTGGCGGTCGGTGATGGTGAGGTTCGTGCGGATCTCGTTCCGGATCTCGACGAGCTCGGCCGGAAAGCCGCAGGCGCCCACCAGCGCCCGAAAACGCTGGCCGGACTCACCGCCGCAGGGCGCAATCGCGAGGGTCTTGCCGCCGAAGCTGTGAATCACGCAGGATGCGTTGATGCCGCGCCCGCCGGCCGACTCATGGGTGGCCAGGATGTAAGCGCGGTCCTCGAACACCAGGCGCTCGGCGGTCACGTTGTGGTCGATCGCCGGGTTGACTGTCAGGGTCAGGATCAAGCCTTCATTATCGCGCGCCGCGGCAGGTTGCTGGTGAGAAATGCGGGCTGGCGGGAAACCGTGCCTCCGTACGCGCGGATGTTACGCTGAAGGATTGCCGGAACCCTCCGCACTAGTCTCGCCGGGCGCTCCGGTTCCGCACCCGCGAGGCGCCCGAGCCTATGCGGCGCTGGCCGCGGTGTGTTTCTTCTGGGGCACTACCTACCTTGGCATCCGGATGGCGCTGGAGTCCTTCCCGCCCATCACGCTGGTCGCTATCCGCTTCACGGTGTCCGGCTCGGTCCTGCTGTTGGCGGCTGTGTTGGCCGGCGCCCGCATGCCGCGGGGCCGCGAGCTATGGACCACCGCCGTCACCGGGATCCTGCTGCTGGGTGGCGGCAACGCCTGCCTGGTCTTCGCCGAGCTTTGGATCCCCAGCGGGCTGGCCGCCCTCATCATCACCATTTCGCCCTTCTGGATGGTCGGCATCGAGGCCTTGATGCCCGGCGGCGAACGCCTTCGCAGGGCGACCGTTCTGGGGATGCTGGTCGGCTGCGCCGGGGCCGGATTGCTGGTCTCCGCCGACCTCGGCAGCCAGAGCCTCGGCCCGGGCCTGCTGCACGGTTTCCTGCTCCTCCAGCTCGGCAATCTCTGCTGGGGGTTCGGCTCGGTCTACTACCGGCGGCAGGAGACCCGGGCGCACCCCATCGTCACCGGCGCCGTCCAGCAGCTTGCCGCGGGTTTGGTTTTCATCCCCATCGCCCTGCTGATCCCCGAGCAGCCCATGCACCCCACCTTCCGCGGCGTGGCGGCCATCTGCTATCTGGTGGTTTTCGGCTCGATCGTCGGCTACAGCGCCTACATTTACGCACTCAGCCACCTGCCAGTGGCCGTGGTCTCGATCTACTCCTACGTGAACCCGGTGGTGGCGGTGTTTCTGGGCTGGCTGTTCTACCGCGAGCCGTTCGGGCTGAGGGAGGCCACAGCCATGGTGATCATCCTGGTGGGCGTCGCCATCGTGAAGCGGTACAGCCCGGAGGGGGCGCACTGAGGCCCGGTCGTTGTGACCGCCCACCCGTGCCACGAGCTGCTGCTATCGCACGCCGTCGCAGATTGCTGGTGCAGCATCCGGGCTGGCGAATGCTGGCTGAGCG
>JBEKLW010000473.1:0-2981 GCA_050008815.1 Bryobacteraceae bacterium | reverse complement strand
TCGGTCGAGGCCGCCCGCCTGGGCCAGATGACCGACTATGACAAGCTGACGCTGGAGGTCTGGACCAACGGCGCGATCTCGCCGCAGGATGCCATCGGCCAGGCCGCCAAGCTCCTCAAGGACCACATGGCCATCTTCATCAACTTCGAGGAGCTGCCCGAGGCGGTGGAGGAGCCTGCCGAGCGCGCCCTGGACCAGGTCAACGAGATCCTGGACCGCTCCGTGGACGAGCTCGAGCTGAGCGTGCGCTCATACAACTGCCTCAAGAACGCCAGCATCCAGACCATCCGCGACCTGGTGCAGAAGACCGAGGCCGAGATGCTGCGCACCAAGAACTTCGGCCGCAAGTCGCTGAACGAGATCAAGGAGATCCTGAGCGGCATGAGCCTCCAGTTCGGCATGCGGTTCGACGCGCAGGGCCGGCTGATCAGCGGCGCGGGCCAGCCCGTGACGCCGGTGCCGCCGAGCGAGCGCCCGCGCGATGAGGACGAGGACATCCAGACCGAGACGGAGACCGGGGAGCCAGAGCCGGAGCTTGAGCCGGATAAAGAGGACGAGCCTGGCGAGGGCCTGAGCGAGTAGGAGAAGCAGGGTGAGACACAAGCGTGCAGGATATAAGCTCGGCCGCACGGTCGATGCGCGGTGGATGCTGTTCCGCAGCCTGGTGACCAGTGTGATCGACAAGGAGCGCGTCATCACCACGGTGCCGAAGGCCAAGGCGGTCCGGCCGTGGGTCGACAAGATGATCACGCTCGCCAAGCGGGACACGCTGCACTCGCGGCGGCAGGCGGCGGCGTTCCTGAAGACGCCGGCGGCCGTGAAGAAGCTCTTCGACACCCTGGGGGCCCGCTTCGGCCAGCGCCACGGCGGCTACACCCGCATCATTCGCCTGGGCCCGCGGAAGGGGGATGGCGCCGAACAGGCCATGCTCGAGCTGGTGGGCTCGGAACTGGTCAAACGCGCCGCCGAGCGCGCCAAGCGCAAGGAAGAGCGTCTGAAGGCGATCCGCGAGGGCCGCCACGACGAAGAGGGCGGCGAGCCGGAGCAGCCGCCACCGAAGTCATAAGTATTCCATCTTGGGACGGACGTTCCGGCCAGAGAGCCGGTGGTCCGTCGCCCGTGCGCTCACAGCCCGCGCAGCCGCAGGCGGTAGAACAGGACGGGCGTGATCACCAGCGACAACACCATCGAGACCGCGACCCCTCCGATTACGGCAATCGCCAGCGGTTGGAGAAGTTGCGCCCCCGAGCCGACGCCCAGCGCCAGGGGCAGCATCCCGCACATCGTCGCCAGCGCCGTCATCAGGATGGGCCGGAGCCGCCGGCGTCCCGCCTGAAACACCGCATCGCGCAGAGCGTGCCCGCGCGCCGAGAAATACTGCTCAGCGTCCAGCATCAGAATGCCGTTCTTCTGCACGATGCCGACCACCATGATCGTGCCCATGAAAGACGCGATGTTGAGCGTCGAGCCGCTGAGGAAAAGCGCCAGCAGCGCGCCCGAAGCGCACAGAATCGTCGCCGTCAGGATGGCGATGGGGTGCGAGAAGGAGCGGAACTCGAACACCAGGATGATGAAGATCAGCAGGATCGAGGTCAGCAGCACCTGGGTGAGCGCCAGGAAGGACTCGCGCTGGATGCGGTAGAGCCCGCCGTACTCGATATCGGTGCCGGGCGGGATGCGCACCTCCTTCGGCAGCCGCGCCTGGATCTCGCTCATCGCCGAGCCCAGGTCGCGCCTCTCCAGCCGCGCCGTCACCGAGGACAGCTCCCGCAGGTTGTCGCGCTGGATCTCCGTCTGCCCCTCCTCCACCTCGGCGTCCGCGATGCTCGACAGCGGCACCGTGTTTCCCGTCGGAGAGGTGATCAGGAGCGACTTCAGCTTCTCGATCGAGTTCCGGTAGGGCTCCGGGTAGCGCACGCGAATCCCGATGAGCCGGTTGCCGCGAATCATGTTCGAGGCCAGCTCGCCGTCCAGGATCGCCGACTCCAGGGCGGCGACGTCCTTCACCCCGAAACCGGCGCGCTGCGCCTTCTCGAGATCGACGCGGAAGTTGATCGTCGGGCCCACGACGATCGTCTGGTTCACCACGTCCACGACGCCCGCCACTTTCGGAAGCCACCGTTGCACATCTCTGGCCGTGGCCTTGAACTTCTCCGGATCGTCGTTGAAGATCTTGATCTCGATCGGCTGCGGCGACCAGGCCAGGTCGCCGATGAGGTCCTCGAGGATGTGCGGGAACTCGACTTCGATGGCCGGCTCGCTGCGGGTGATCTTGCCGCGGAGCTCCGAAGTCACCTCCTCCAGCGAGCGCCGGCGGCCGCGCTTGAGCTTGACCAGAAAGTCGCCGGTGTTCGGCTCGGCGATGGCCAGCGCCAGCCGCGCTCCCGTGCGGCGCGAGTAGCTCTCCACCTCCGGCGTCTCGCGCAGGAAGCGCTCGATGTGGCGGAGCACACGATCGGTCTCTTGCAGCGAGGTCCCGGGCGGCATGATGTAGTCGAGCACGAACGCGCCCTCGTCCATTTCGGGCAGAAAGCCGCTGCCCAGCCGGCTGTAAAGCAGGACCGAGCCGGCCAGGACCACGGCCGCGCCCAGCAGGACGGCGCCCGTGTGGCCCAGCGCCCAGTGGAGCGCGGCCTCGTACCGTGCCGTGCCCCAGCGCATGATGCGGCCCTCGCCCGCCTGCTCCGCGCGGTGCATCCGGGAGAGTTCCTCCTCGCCGGCCGGCTCGCCCTGGCGGTCTCCCGCCGCCGGCGTGGGTTCCCCGCTTCCGGCCGGGCGCCGGAAGAACACCCCCGCCAGCACCGGCGTGAAGAAGATGGCCAGGAAGAGCGAGGCCAGCAGCGCCGTCACCATGGTCATGGCGAGCGCGCGGAAGAACACCGCCGTGATGCCGCCCAGGAACACCAGCGGGACAAACACCATGATGGGGGTGAGCGTGGAGCCGATCAGCGCCGGCGTCAGCTCCTGGATCGCGCTTCCCG
>JBEKLW010000472.1:0-2985 GCA_050008815.1 Bryobacteraceae bacterium | reverse complement strand
GCCCGCATCATGGAAGATGCCGGGGCTCCGGCCATTGCGACCACCAGCGCCGGGATCGCCCTCTCGCTCGGCTACCCGGACGGCCAGCGCATAAGCCGCCAGGAGATGCTAGCCGCAGTGCGGCGGATCGCGGCAGCCGTCGAGGTTCCAGTCACCGCCGACATCGAAGCCGGGTACGGGGAGAGCCCGGAGGCGGTCGCTGAGACCGTGTGCGGCGTGCTCGAAGCGGGCGCGGTGGGAATCAATCTGGAGGACAGTTGGGAGCGCGAGGGCAAGCGGACCTGGGCCGATGCCGGTCTCCAGCAGGACCGCATCCGGGCAGCTTGCGAAGCTGCGCGGGCCGCCGGCATCCCGCTGGTGGTGAACGCGCGCACGGACGTCTTCCTCCATGCCTTCGGAGAAGAAAGCGCACGGTTCGACGAGGCCGTGCGCCGGCTGAACGCCTACCTCGGCGCCGGTGGGGACTGCGCGTTCCCCGTGGGCGTCCGCGACCGGGCGGTCGTCGGGGCTCTGGTGCGGGCCGTGGAAGGGCCCGTCAACATCCTCGCCGGGCCCGGCGCCCCGGCAATTCCCGAGCTCGCGGAACTCGGCGTTGCGCGCGTGAGCTTCGGCGCGGGCTTTCTGCGCGCCGCGCTCGGTGTCGCGCGCCGCATCCTGACCGAGCTGAGGGGTGCCGGAACCTACGCCGGTTTCCCCGAGGACGCGCTGACGCCGGCCGAGGCGGGCCGCCTATTCGCGCGCGGGAGCAGGGGCTGAAGTCGCAGCCGGCGCCTGCGGCAGCGCCGCGGCGATCCAGGCGGGCAGGTGCCGGATCAAACGCTCCATGACCGCAGCCGCGCCCTCCACGTAGACCGGCATGCGCCCTTCGTAGGCGTCGCCGCACCCGTCGCCGACCAGGTCGCTCACGCCGCGCAGGATCAGACAGCGCACGCGGTTTCGTGCCGCCACCCAGGCGATGGATGCCGACTCCCAGTCTGCCGCCACGGCCTTGAACCGGGCCTTGAGCTCCGGGATTTCGCCGGCCACCAGATCGCGGTCGGCCGAAACCATCAAAGCCCTCCGCACGGGCTGGGGAAGCCGGTCTGGGAGCCAGGACAGATCCAACTCGGTGCTGTAGTGGGCGATGGCTGCATCGGGATCGGTCATCTGCTCGAAGATGTCGTAGACTATCGTCCGCTCCACCAGCAGGATCTCGCCGCGCTCCACCTCTCCCCGGAACCCGCCGCACGTGCCCAGGTTGACCAGAAGCGCGGGCGCCCAGCGGTCGATTATGTACTGGGCCGAAGCGGCCGCCGCGATCTTGCCCCAGCCGCCGCGAAAGAAGAGGACGGGGATTTCGTTTCCATCGACGGTCAGGCTGGCGATGAACCACTCGCCCAGCGGCGAAGGCTGCACGTCCGCGCCGGGGAACAAGGGGACGGTCGCCCGCCACTCGTAATTGCAGGAGACGATGACAGCGGCTCTCATCAGGGGCGACTCCGCCATAGGTTTTCTTTGTGTCCTCTGCGTCTCCGCGGTGAATCCTACTTCGGCCGCCACCGCAACACGGGCCTGCGCGCGGCCAGGACCTCATCGACGCGGCTGGTGCGGGTGGTGTGCGGCGCCGTGCGCACCAGGTCGGGGTTCTCCTCGACCTCGCGCGCGATCGAGATCATGGCGTCGGTGAAGAGGTCCAGCTCGCGCTTGCTTTCGCTCTCGGTGGGCTCGATCATCAGCGCCCCGTGCACGATCAGCGGGAAGCTGACCGTGTAGGGATGGAAGCCGTAATCGATGAGCCGCTTGGCGATGTCGCCCGTGCGCACGCCGCGCTTGGCCTGCCGCGCGTCGCTGAAGACGCACTCGTGCATCGAGGGCGCCTGCTGCGGCAGGTCATAGTAAGGTTCCAGCGCCTTGCGGATGTAATTGGAGTTGAGCACCGCGTCCTGCGTGTTGGCCAGCAACCCGTCGCCGCCGCAGGCCAGGATGTAGGCGAGCGCCCGGATGAGGACGCCAAAGTTGCCATAGAAGGCGCGCACGCGCCCGATGGATTGCGGGCAATCGTAGTCGAACAGCCACTGGTTACCGGCGCGCTTCAGCCGCGGCACGGGCAGGAACGGGGCCAAGTGCGCCTTCACGGCCACCGGCCCGCTGCCCGGCCCGCCGCCGCCGTGCGGCGTCGAGAAGGTCTTGTGCAGGTTCAAGTGCATGACATCGACGCCCGTGTCGCCCGGCCGCGTCACGCCCACCAACGCGTTCATGTTCGCGCCATCCAGGTAGAGCTGCGCGCCCTGGGCGTGCAGAAGGTCCGCAATCCGCCGGATGTTCGGCTCGAAGACGCCCAGCGTGTTCGGGTTGGTGAGCATCAGTGCGGCTACGTCCTCATCCACGATGCGGGCCAGGTTCTCGACGTCGATCATGCCGCGCTCGTTCGAGGGGATGTTCTCAACCGCGTAGCCCGCGATGGCCGCCGTGGCCGGATTGGTGCCGTGCGCCGAATCCGGGACGAGGATTCTGCGGCGCGGCCCGCCGCGCGAGGTGAGCAGCGCGCGCACCAGCAGGATGCCGGTCAGCTCGCCATGCGCGCCGGCGGCGGGCTGGAGCGTCACCGCCTGCATGCCCGCGATCTCGGCCAGCGCCGCTTCCAGGCGCGCCATGATCTCCCGGGCGCCCTGCGCGAGCGCCCGCGGCTGGTAGGGGTGGGCCCAGGCCAGGCCCTCCACCTGCGCCGCCGCCTCGTTCACGCGCGGGTTGTACTTCATGGTGCATGACCCGAGCGGGTACATGCCCAGGTCGATCGCGTAGTTCCACGTGGAAAGCCGGGTGAAGTGCCGGACGGCCTCGACCTCGCTCACCTCGGGGAAGTCTTCGATCTGGGCGCGCACGTTGGTGGCGCCGAGCACCGCCGCCGCGTCCACCGCCGGCACGTCCAGCTCGGGCAACTGGAAGCCCTTCTTGCCAGGCGAGCTCAGCTCGAAGAGGAGCGGCTCGTTCTGGCTGGGGTGGGTC
>JBEKLW010000471.1:0-4753 GCA_050008815.1 Bryobacteraceae bacterium | reverse complement strand
GGACGAGGTCCCATTCGAAGGCCACCCGCTCGGACAGCGCATCTATGCGAATGTCTCCAAGCCCGCCTGGAAGCTCTGGGTCGAGCACATGAAGATCCTCGTGAACGAGTACCGGCTGAATCTGGCCGACCCGCGCGCGCAGGAGTTCCTGCTTCGGCAGATGGAGGAGTACTTCTTCGGAGAAGGCGCCGCCTTCCCTCCCGACTACGTCCCGCCGGGCTCGGGAATGTGAGCTTTAGCCCGCATTTCTCACCAACAACCTGCTGCAGCGCGCGATAGAGCCGCATCTACTGCGTTGCGCTCGGCCGGCGTCCTCGACGTACTGTTCAAGTACGCTCGGCCGGCGTCCTCGACGTACTGTTCAAGTACGCCTCCGGGCGCCGGCCGTCGCGCGCCTTGTATCTGCGGCCCTCTCATCGCGCCTCGCCACGGTCGTGGTGAGAAAAGCGGGCTGGCCCCCGCGGCTTGCGGCCCGCGGGCTACACCCGCGCGAAGTAGAGATTCACGGCACGCTCCAGATCCTCGTGGCTGGCGCGCGCCGGCCGGTTCTCGTAGTGGCTGATCGCTACCAGAATGCTGCAGATGTCGGCCGGATAGCAGGCTCGCAGCTCGGCGTTACCGTGCTCGTGGCAGAGCCCCCGCAGGTACTCCGCACTGTCCGGATCGTAAGGCACGCCGCGCGCCGTCATGGCGCGGCGAAAGATCTCGTCGAAGAGCACCTCATCGACGTTCTCCACCTCGATCTTGTTCTGCAACCGCCGCAGAAAGGCCTCGTCGGCCAGGTCCCGCGGCTCCAGGTTCGTCGCGAACACCACCAGCGCCTCGAACGGGATCTGGAACTTCACCCCGTAGTGCAGCGAGAGGTAGTCCACGCGGCGGTCCAGCGGCACGATCCAGCGGTTGAGCAGCTCTCGCGGGGCGATCAACTGCCGCCCGAAGTCGTCGATGACCAGCACCCCGTTGTTGGCCTTCATTTGCAGGGGCGCGGCGTAGACGCCGGTAGTCTCGTCCAGCCGCAGCTCGAGCATGCCCGGCACCAGCTCGCCGCCGGTGACCACGCAGGGCCGCCGGCACACCACCCAGCGCTGGTCCATCTCGGGGACGTTGAGCTGGACCGGCTCGTGCAGCACCGGGTCGTAGAGTTGGATGATCTGCCCGTCCACCTCCACGGCGTACGGCACGACGATGGCGTCCTGGTACACGCGCAGCATGCGTTCGGCAAGACTCGTCTTGCCGCTCCCGGTCGGCCCATACAAAAAGATCGAGGTCTGCGAAATGATCGCCGGCCCCAGCCGGTCCAGCAGGCGGTCCGTCAGCACCAGATCCGCGAGCGCCTGCCGCAGCACCTTGCGGTCGATGTTTACCTTCGCGGCCTGCGCCTTCGTCAGTCGGGTGTACTGTTTCAGCGACACCGGCGCGGCGCCCGCGTAGTGGCTCATTTTAAAGCGGTCCAACGCCAGGTCCCGTCCGGCTACGGTCAGGCTGAAATTGTAGTCGTTGCCGACCATGCCCTTGACCTCGACCAGGTGCTGCTGGCGCATCTCCCGGAATACCGCCTCCAGCACCAGCGGCGACAGCTTCAGCGCCTGGCTGAGCGACTGGAGCGTGCTGAGCCCTGAGATGTGAGTTCGCCGCAGCACCAAGTCCATAATCAAGGACGGCGGGATGCCGGTGGCCTCGGCATTCTCCGGCGGCGGCGGGCAGTACACGGGCTGAGTTACAGAACTCGCCATGGTGTCTCAATCATAGTCGAAATTCGTTCTCATCCGCCCGCTTTGGTGGAGGTCCTCTCCACGCCCGCGCCCCGCGGAACGTCAACCCTGATAGTGCCCCTGTGTCGTTTGGTTCTCGTGTGCCTGGCGCTGGCCCTGGGCGCCTGGGCCGCCACGCCCAGCGCCGCCCGCCTGTACCGCGACGGACGGAAGGCCGAGCGCGCCGGCGACGTCGTGCGGGCCTATCTCCTTTATTCTCAGGCCGCCGCCCTGGATTCCCACCATCCCGAGTACTGGGCCCGCGCGCAGGCTCTGCGCACCCGCGCCGCGCTCAAGGCCAAGCCCCTGCCGCCCAGCTTGGGGACGCTGGAGCCTTCGCCCGCGACGGCCACCCCCGCCGCCGAGGAGCTGCCGCCCGGCTTTTCGACGTCCGTCTCGGACCAGGAGCTGGCCGAGCTCGGCCGCCTCAAGCCGCCTCCGGAGCTCAGCCCCGTGCCTGGCCGCAGGACGCTGGACCTGCGCGGGGACGCCAGGGCCCTTTTCGAGCAGGCCGCCCGCGCCTTCGGCCTGGGCATCGTCTTCGACACCGACTACGAGGCGGGGCGCGCCGTGCACCTCCGGCTCGAGGATGTCGATTGCCGGGCTGCGCTCCACGCCCTCGCGGCGGCCACGGGCTCCGTCGTCTTCCCCGCCGGCCAGCGTCTCATCCTGGTGGTGAAGGACACGCCGCAGAAACGAACTGAGCGCGAGCCCACCATCGCCGTGACGATCCCCGTGCCCGAGACCGTCACCCCGCAGGAAGCCCAGGAAGTCGGACGCGCCGTGCAGCAGACCATGGAGATCCAACGGCTCGTGGTCGATGCCGACCGGCGGATCGTGCTGATCAAGGACCGCATGTCCAAAGTGCGCCCCGCGCAGGCGCTATTTGAGCAGCTGGCCCACGGCCGCACGCAAGTCGCCGTGGAGATGGACTTCCTGGAGGTCGATCGCTCCAACGTGCTCTCCTACGGCCTCCTCGGGCCCGGGCAGTTCCCGATTTTCTATCTGGGCCGGGGCGACATCAGCGGATCCCTCCAGACCCTGGCGAGCTTTTTCGGCGGCCACGTCATCCTCGGCCTGGGCATCGCCAACGCACAATTGTTCGCCACCATGAACGACTCCTCCTCGAAGACGCTGCTGCGCGCGATCGTGCGCTCGGGCGACGGCCAGCCAGCTACCCTGCACGTGGGCGACAAGTACCCCGTCCTCTCCGCCGGATTCCTCGGGTCGGGGGTCGGGCTGGCGCCCTCGTTCAACTTCGAGGACCTCGGCCTGGTGCTCAAGGTCACGCCCCACGTGCACGACGCCGAGGAGATGTCGCTGGAGGTCGAGGCCGAGTTCAAGGTGCTTTCCGGGCAGTCCTTGAACGGCGTGTTCAGCGCCACCGAGGCTCGGGAGATCACCGGCCTGCCCGGCCTGGTGCGCCTCCCCTTCCTGCGGAAGAACGACCGCACCCGGACTTCCAGCGAGGTCCTGCTGCTCATCAAGCCGACGCTGGAGAGTCTTGCTCCTACCCAGTACCCCACGCGCCCGCTGTGGATCGGCTCCGAAGCCCGGCTCAAGGTGCCCCTGTAGATCCCGGCGGGTCGCCCTCTGGCGCCTCTCCGCCGTGGGGAAGATGCGGATATCCTCTTCATACTTAAGGAGTTAGCGCGGTGATCCGGTTCCGGCGGAACTCTGTCTGGTCCCGTCCCGGCGCCTCGCTTCGAACCGTGCGGGAAGATCGGACTGGCTCGCGGGTTTCTTCTCCATTCCGCCGATCTATTCACTCGAAGTGACTGGCGACGCAAACCTAGTCGGCCTGGCTTTCTGCCTGATGACGGCGCTCGCGGGTGTCGTGCTGACCCGGGCGGAGCGCCGGGCCCGCGTACAGGCCGGCGGCAACGCGCGCCTGGCGCGCGCCGTCGAGGCCGAGCGGGAGACACGCGCCATCCTGGAGAGCATCACGGACGGTTTTGCCGCCCTGGACGGCGATTCCCGCTTCGTCTACGTGAATGCCGAGGCCGAGCGGCTGAGCGGCCGGGCCCGCGGCGAGCTGATCGGCCGCACCTACCTGGAAGTCTTCCCCGAGCTGGCCGGGACCGAAGTCGAACGGCTGTGCCGCCGCACCATCGATGAGAGAACGCCGGCCGAGCTCGAAGATTACGAGCAGCGATCGGGGCGCTGGTTCGAGGTCCGCGCCTATCCCGGCGCCCACGGAGGCATCGCCGTCTGCGTCCGGGATGTCACCAGCCGCAGGACCGTCGAGGAGCAGTCGCGGCAAACCCAGAAACTGGAAAGCCTGGGAGTGCTGGCCGGAGGCGTTGCGCACGATTTCAACAACCTCCTCACCGGGATCCTGGGCAACGCCAGCCTGGTGCTCGAGGACCTGCCGTTGGACGGCACGCTCACGGTTTACGACGCCTTCCATCTCAAGAGCATCACGCAGGTCACTCTCCCGGACGTCGCCGCGTTCAAGAGCCCGAAAACCCGTGCCAACCAGTTCGCTCCCGCCATCCGGGACTTGAAACGGTTCCTGGCCGCGGATTACCCGAGACCAAAGAACTCGCGCCTGGATTTCGCGAGCGCTCTGTGCCTGCCGCAATTCTGCGATTTCCTGGCGGAGACCCTCCCGGCAACCCGTTCCGACTCCAATTCCCCGCTCCCGCTCCTGCTCATCGGCAGCCCGCTGTACCAGGACGCCAAGGAACCGGCCTTCTCGATGGTCGACGGTTATTTTCCGTCCGATGGCCACTTGCAGGCGTCCGGTGAAAAATCGGTCTTCGGATTCAACGCCCAGGCCCTGGCCCTGCCGGCCCTGGCCGTGCACTGGGTCTATTTCGGCGACCCCTGGATCAGCGACTTGCATCGGGAAAAAGTCACCCGTTTTTGGGCCCTTTACCTCGAACGCCACGCGGGGCAATTAGCCAGCTTCACCGGCGATTTTCCCACCGCCTTGCAGGGTTTCCGCCACGGCCCGGCCTGTTGCTGGGACAGGATATTCCGCGTCCCGATCAAGTATT
>JBEKLW010000470.1:0-2991 GCA_050008815.1 Bryobacteraceae bacterium | reverse complement strand
GAACGTCTGGCTGACCAAGACCGCGCCGGTTCACATCGCGCAGTGGGGGACGTTCGTCACCACGCCGGAGGTCACGGCCGGCAACGCGGCTGTGACGCTGAAGGTCACCGTTGATAATAACGCCAAGGCGAACGTGAACGTCAGCGTGGCCACGCAGATCTTCGCCCTGGATGCCAACGGGCAGCGCACCGGCGCGGCGGTGGCTTCCATCGCGGCCATCAACACCCCGGTGGCGGCGGGGAAGAGCGCTTCGGTTGACACCAGAACATCCCTGGCCAATCCCAAGCTCTGGAGCCCCAAGACGCCCAACCGCTACGTGGCGGTTACCACTGTGACCCAGAATGGCGCGGTGGTTGATTCCTACGAGACTCTCTTTGGCATCCGCACCTTCAAATACGACCCCAATGCGGGCCTGTTCGTCAACGGCGAGCACGTCAAACTCAACGGCGTCTGCGATCACCACGATCTGGGCGCCCTGGGCACCGCCATCAACTTCCGCGCCCTGCAGCGCCAGGTTGAGATGCTCAAGGACATGGGCTGTAACGCCATCCGCACCAGCCACAATCCCCCCGCGCCGGAACTCCTCGACCTGGCCGACCGGTACGGCATGTTGGTCCTGGATGAATCCTTCGACACGTGGGGCAGCACCAAGCGCGCCAATGACTACGGCGGCGCCAACCTCTTCAACCTGTGGCATGAACAGGATCAACGCGCGCTCGTCCGCCGGGATCGTAACCACCCCAGCGTTTTCGCCTGGAGCATCGGCAATGAAATTGCCGAACAGAGCCAGGGCGCCAACTCTGCCATCGCCAAGGAACTCGCCGCGATCGTTCATTCTGAAGACCCCACCCGCCCCGTAACCGCCGCGTGCAACGGCGCCGAGGCCGCGCGGAATGGTTTCAGCACTCTGCTCGACGCCATGGGCTTCAACTATAAGCCGGACAACTACATCAGTTTTCATCAGAGTTACCCCACCCAGTTCTTCTTCGACCTCATGTTCCGCTGGCCGAAGGCGGGGTACTACATGATCAGCGTGAATGCGTCGAGCGAGTTCCCAACGGGCGCCCGCCCGCGCTTCGGCCTGGCGTTCAGCCCCAACGCCCCGCTCACCGCGATGTCGCCGAACAATCCCGGAAACGCCACCCGGTGGACCGTGCTTCTCAAAGTGCCGGCCGACCAGGCGACCTCGGCCATGGTCGGGTACGGGTTCTTCCCGTCGAAGCCCGCGAACATCGGTGGCTTCATTCAGGCGTACGTGGGCAAGGTGACGGTACGGCAACTCTGAACGCTCTCATGTTAATGGTCAAGAGCGTTCCGCCTTCTAGGTGGTTGGTGTGTCCGGATTCCGGGCTGGGAATCCGAGCCGACGCACGCCCATTGCGCGTGCCGTATCCGAGCTTCTCGTCCGGCTATTGCTAAGAGGCGCAAGCTCTCATGAGCAGACAGCCCGTGGGTACAGCGGTGGCTTTTGCAGCCGCTGTCCTCAAGGCGCTGCAAACCCTTTATCAGGATCTCAGTTCGTGGGGGCGCATTCTGAAGAGAGCAGACAGTTCCGGGATCGGAACGCTGCAGCGTTTAGCTAGCGCTCACCCACAAGACGCGCCATCACAACGGTCGGGAGCCCGGGGGCTCGGTTTCCAAGCTACGCGACGACACAGGGCACGTACGGCTGCTGCTTCCTGAGCACAAACCGAATGCGCGCCAGCAGTTTGCGGGCGATCCTAACGATGGCTTGCGTCTTGCGCATCCGCTTGGTCAACTGGTTGAAGCTTTGCATCAAGGCGGGGTCCTTGCGCACCGCCATCCAACTGCACTCGATGATCAGATGCCGCAAGAAGGCGTTGCGGCGGCTGGTGAGACCGGTGACCACTTCCTTGTCGCCACTGCTGTCCTCGCCCGGCACGAGGCCGAAGTAGCCGGCCAGTTCGTCCAGGCTCTTGAAGCGCTCCAACTCGACTAACTCGGTCAGCATGACCATCGCCGAATGGACGCTGATGCCGGGCACCGTACGTAACAGTGCGACTTGCTGGCGGTACAGTTCGCTGCTGGCCAGGGCGCGGACCTCGCGCGTATGCCGGGCGATCTGCTGACGCACGAACGACAGCTCGTCGAGCAGCAGTTCCAAGGACTGCTGTCCGCTGGGACTGGCGAAGGGTACCGCCGTCAGGAAGTTGATGAAGTGGCGCGACCAGCGGCTCTCGGCGATCTCGTCCGGGATGAGGACGCCGAAGAAGCTCAGCAAAGCCAGAATCTGGTTTTTGCAGCGGGTCTGCTTCTTGACCAGGAGAGTGTGCATGCGGACCAGACAGCGATCCTCCTGAGCCTCGCGGCTGGGCACGTAGATGCCCTGCAACTGCCCGCTGCGCAGCGTCCGGGCGAGCTTGCGCGCATCGACGCGATCGGTGCGGTTCTTGCGCTCTTTGCCCGTCGTGGGCACGTCCACGGGATGGACCACGATACAGTCCACTCCTAAGGCTGTCAGCGCCTGATGAGGCCACAGGCCGCAATAGCCTGCTTCGTAGACGCTGCGGTAGGTGGCCTGCGGGAAATGCTTGTGTAGATACCGCACCAGTGCTTCAGGATCGGGCCGCTGCACGAACGTCTTGTGCTCGAAGCAGTCGGTGTAGATGCTGACGGCCCAACTGCGTCGGCCGACGTCGAGACCGACATAGATGGTTTGACCGGTGAAGTCGAGACTGGTAAGCTCAGCCGGCATGGTAAGCCTCCTATTCATTGGGTCCGTATGCCGTGGCCTTTCGCAACCACCAGCATACCACCCGGAGGCGGAGGCTTACCTGCCAATTAAGCATAGGGTCTGAACGCAGAATCGGAAAACGGCAAATGCGCTGCCAAGACACCCCCGACGACGAGAGCCCATCCCTCTCGACCACACGCCTCGAGCTCCCCTCCCGCTGGGCGAAGCTGACCATCGAGTGCGCGCCGGCTGACGGCGAGGCCCTGGCGGCTGTCGCGGTGAGTGCTGTTGGATTT
>JBEKLW010000047.1:0-9967 GCA_050008815.1 Bryobacteraceae bacterium | reverse complement strand
ACGCCGTCGGCCTCGGCCTTCTTGTCGAGGATGGCCATTTTTGTCTCGAGGTCCGGTGGCTGGATGTCCACCATCAGTCCCCACTCAAAGCGCGAGCGCAGACGCTCCAGAAGACCGGGGATCTCCTTGGGCGGCGAGTCGCTGGAGATGACGATCTGCTTCTGGCTGTCATAGAGCTCGTTGAACGTATAGAAGAACTCGTCCTGCGTAGCCTCCTTCTTTCCCAGGATCTGGATGTCGTCCATCAGCAAGACGTCGGCGGAGCGGTAGTGCTGATGAAACAGCGGCATCCGGTTCAGTTTGATGCTGCTGATCATCTCGTTCATGAACCGCTCGCTGGACGAGTAGACAATGCGCATGCTGGCAAAGTTGTCTATCAAGGCGCGCCCGATGGCGTGCATCAGGTGGGTCTTGCCCATGCCCACGCCACCGTAGATGAACAAGGGGTTGTAGCGCTCGGATGGCTTGGTGGCAACGGCCTTTGCGGCCGCATGAGCGAACTGGTTGCAGGAGCCGACGACGAAGCTGTCAAAGGTGAACCTCGGGTTGAGCCGGGCCGAGGGTGCGCGGAAGGCCAGATCAGGCTCGGGTGCGGTCAACTTGGTTTGAGCAATGGCCTCGGCCGAAGCGGGGACGGCTACTTCGTAAACCACCTGGCGCACAGGAAGCCCGGCTTCCTTGATGGCGGTTCGGATGAGCTCCGAGTACTCCTGCTGAATGAAGCGTTTAGCCGGCTCACTGGGCACGGCCACCCAGAGAGTGTCGCCCTCCATCTCCCTGAAGGAGGTGCGGCTGAACCAGTTCTCGAAGCTCCCAGGGGTCAGACTGGCAGCCAGCCTGGTCTTTATGAGATCCCACGCGTTCATGCTTGCCCCAGGAGCACGCGCCCCATTTCCACAGATTTTCCACACCAGTGGAAAACCGCACAGCACTCGCTTGCGTATTACGGAATTGTGCTACCGGCACCAGACTGCGTCAGGTACTACCGCAAGTCTCTCCGGCGGTAAGGCGGAACGTCACTATAGCACAGAAGCCGGCACTCGACGCAACAAGTTTGTTACAGCGTAAATGATTGATTGGCAAGGAGATATCGCAATCCCGTAAAATCATTTTCAGCCCGTATTGTCACCTTACTCCGGTACCAGAACTGCCATCCGGGCGCGAGGGTTCGGGGAGGGCGTACGATGACTCCTAGTCCATTTGACAAGCCCCGCTGCCCGAGCGAGAATGAAGAGCGCGCGCGGGAGTAACTCAGTTGGTAGAGTGCGACCTTGCCAAGGTCGATGTCGCGGGTTCGAATCCCGTCTCCCGCTCCAGCCTGACTCCATTCTGACTCTCTGCGCCCGCACGCTCGCCCTCCCGCAAGCCGCAGCCGAAGGCGTGTGAGAAGATTGGGCTAGCCCCAGCTTGTCCGAACTCGAGCGGCACATCGAACGGTTTCTCGACGAGCTGAAGCGCGAGAGCGCCTCGGCGCACACCCTGCGCGCCTACGCCTCGGATCTGCGGCAGTTCCTCGAGTACTTCTCACCGGCGGGGGCTGAGCCGCCGGCGCCGGGCGGCGTGGACACGCTGGCGCTGCGGGAGTGGCTCGGCGATCTATACCGGCAGGGGCTGAGTCCGGTCTCGATGCGGCGCAAGGTGGCCTCGGTGCGGGCATTCTTCCGGCACCTGGTGCGGCACGGCGTGATCGAGGTCAACATGGCGCGGCTGATCCACACACCCAAAGCGCCCCAGAGGCTGCCGCGGGTAATGACGGCGGAGCAAACCAACGCGCTGCTGGACCAGGTGGCGGCGGGCCGGCTCGAGCGGCCCTTTCCATTGCGCGACCTGGCGATTCTGGAGCTGCTCTACGGCTGCGGGCTGCGGGTGAGCGAGCTGGTGGGGCTGAGCCTGCTGGATGTCGACCTCGCCGAGCGCTGGGTGCTGGTCCGCGGCAAGGGGCGGAAGGAGCGGCAGGTGCCCTTCGGCGCGAAGGCCGCCGCGGCGCTGGAGCGGTATCTGAGCGACAGGCGGGCCCAGCCGCGCGAGACGGCGCTGTTCGTGAACCAGCGCGGGCGGCGGCTCACGGACCGGGGCGTGCGCGGCATTGTGAAGCTGTATGGGACGCTGGTGGCCGGCGACGCCTCGATCCATCCGCACAGCTTCCGGCACGCCTTCGCAACGCACCTGCTGGCAGACGGGGCCGACCTGCGGTCGATCCAGGAGCTGCTCGGCCACGCGCGGCTCTCCACCACGCAGAAGTACACGCAAGTCACGCTCACCGAGCTGATGGCGGTCTACGACAAGGCGCACCCGAAGGCGTGAGCCGCGTCGCAGGCCGTTCTTAGGTTACCCTTGCCTTGAGAGTTGCTATGGCGAAACGCGTTTGCCCCTGGTGGCTCGGCTATCTGCTGGCCAGCCCTCTGCGGCGGCTGTGGCAGGACCCAGCCAAGATCCTGGCCCCCTACGTTCACGAGGGCATGACGGTGCTCGAACCTGGGCCGGGCATGGGCCTCTTCACGCTCGAACTGGCCCGCTTGGTAGGGGCCTCCGGCCGGGTGGTGGCTGTGGACATTCAATCCAGGATGCTGGCGGGGCTGAAGCGTCGGGCTGCCAGGGCCGGGCTTCTCGAGCGCGTGGATGCCCGCCTGGCCGTGCCCGATTCCATGGGGCTGGCTGATCTGGCCGGTGCGGTGGACTTTGCGCTGGCCTTCTTCATGGTGCATGAACTGCCAGCCGAGGACCGCTTCTTCAGCGAGGTCGCCGCAGCCTTGAAACCGGGCGCTTGCCTCCTGCTGGCCGAGCCTCCAGGGCATGTGAAGGCCGCGCGGTTCGACGCCGAATTGCAGGCCGCGGCCCAAGCCGGCCTCGAGCTGGTGGACCGTCCGCCCATTAGCCGCAGCCGTGCTGCCCTATTGAAGAAGGTCTGAGGCTGGGGACGGCCCCGGTTCTTCAGGGGAATGCTGGCGCGTCTGCAGGAGGCGCAGCGGAGGGACTGCTACTGGGCGGGCGTTAGGCCGTTGTCGGCCAGAATGCGGCGGCCTGCCTCGCTGGTCAGGAAGTCCAGGAAGCGGCGCGCGGCGCGCTCGTGGGGGGTGCCGCGGACCACGCCGGCGGCGTGGTGGATCGGGGGATGCGCCGAGTCCGGCAGCAGCACCGCGCCGGGGAGCCGCAGGAGGAGCGACCACGCGGTGATCACCGCCTCGGCGTTGCCGCTTTGGGCGTATTGGAGCGCCTGCCGCACGTTCTCACCATAGACGAGCTTGGGCTCGAGGCGGCTCCACAGCCCCTGGCTTCTCAGCAGTTGCCGCGCAGCGGCGCCATAGGGGGCGTGCGTGGGGTTGGGTAGCGCCACGTGCAGGACGCGCGGCGCCAGCAGGTCCGGCAGAGTCCTGAAGGCGCCGCCGGGCGACCACAGCCCCAGCCCGCCATGGGCGTAGACGCGGACGCTGCCGGGCAACAGCTTTCCACCGCGGACCAGCTCCGTGACAAACTCCTCGTTGGCCGACAGGAAGACGTCGTAGGGGGCGCCCTGCTCGATCTGGCGGGTCAGCAGGCCGCTCGCGCCCAGGACGAACCGGACTTTGCCACCACCAACCCGGGCAAAGGCCTGCGCCAGGGGGGCTTCCAGAGGGGCCAGGTCGGCTGCGGCTGCCACCAGCAACTCATTGTCCTGCTGTGAGTTCTGGGCAGAGGCGGGAAGTGGTGAGGCGAGGAGGAAAAAGGCAGCGAGAGAGGTTGACAATGTCACACTCAAGTTGCATAATGTAAGTGTGCTAATGGGGGCGGGACCGCCGCCTCTTCCGCAACGAAAGTTCATTCGCAAACATTGTAGGAGGCTGGGAGGGACATGAGCAAGATTATTGGTATCGACCTGGGAACGACCTTTTCGGTGGTGGCGGTGATGGAGGGCGGCCAGCCGGTGGTGATCCCGAACCAAGAGGGAGCGCGGATTACGCCCTCGGTGGTCGGGTTTTCCAAGAGCGGGGAGCGGCTGGTGGGGCAGGTGGCCAGGCGGCAGGCGGTGACCAACCCCGAGAACACGGTGTACTCGATCAAGCGGTTCATGGGCCGGCGCCTCGAGGAAGTTAGCGAGGAAATGAAGCTGGTGCCGTACAAGGTGACCCGCGGCCCGGGCGGCGACGTGCGCGTGGACGCCCAGGGCAAGCACTATTCCCCGCCGGAGATCTCGGCCATGATCCTGACCAAGCTGAAGGATGCGGCCGAGGCCTACCTGGGCCAGAAGGTGACCGACGCGGTGATCACGGTGCCGGCCTATTTCAACGACGCGCAGCGGCAGGCCACCAAGGACGCCGGAAAGATCGCCGGGCTGGACGTCAAGCGCATCATCAACGAGCCGACGGCGGCGGCGCTGGCTTACGGGCTGGACAAGAAGAAGAACGAGACGATCGCGGTATTCGACTTCGGCGGGGGCACCTTCGACATCTCGATCCTGGAAGTGGGCGAGGGCGTGGTCGAGGTGAAGTCCACCAACGGCGACACGCACCTGGGCGGCGACAACATCGACCAGCGGATCATGGACTGGGTCATCGCCGAATTCAAGAAGGAGCACGGCATCGACCTCTCCCGGGACCAGATGGCGCTGCAGCGGCTGAAGGAAGCCGCGGAGAAGGCCAAGATCGAGCTTTCCACGGTGCTGGAGAGCGAGATCAACCTGCCGTTCGTGACGGCCGATGCGACCGGCCCGAAGCACCTGGTGGTGAAGCTGACGCGGGCGCGTTTCGAGCAGATGGTGCAGGACATCCTGAACCGGACGCTGGAGCCGTGCAAGCAAGCGCTCTCCGACGCGGGGCTGACGCCGCCGCAGATCAACGAGGTGGTGCTGGTGGGCGGCTCGACGCGGATTCCGCGCGTGCAGGAAATGGTGCGGGTGTTCTTCGGCCGGGAGCCGCACAAGGGCGTGAACCCGGACGAGGTGGTGGCGGTGGGCGCGGCGGTGCAGGGCGGCGTGCTGGGCGGCGAAGTGAAGGACGTGTTGCTGCTGGACGTCACGCCGCTGTCGCTGGGCATCGAGACGCTGGGCGGGGTATTCACCAAGCTGATCGAGCGCAACACCACCATCCCGACGCGCAAGAGCGAGATCTTCTCGACGGCCTCCGACAACCAGATGTCGGTGGAGATCAAGGTCTACCAGGGCGAGCGGGCGATGGCGGGCGACAACCGGCTGCTGGGCGTCTTCCAGTTGGCGAACATCCCGCCGGCGCCGCGGGGCGTGCCGCAGATCGAGGTGTCCTTCGACATCGACGCCAACGGCATCCTGAACGTGACGGCCAAGGACCGCGCCACCGGCAACGAGCAGAAGATCACCATCACCTCCTCCTCGGGCTTGAGCAAGGAGGAGGTGGAGAAGATGGCCAAGGACGCCGACGTGCATGCCTCGGAGGACCGGGGCAGGCGCGAGGAGATCGACGCACGCAACCGGGCCGACGCGATGGTTTACAACGTGGAGAAGATGCTCAAGGAGCACCGCGCCAAGATCAGCGATGCCGACGCGCACACGGTCGAGGAGGCCCTGGAGGAGTGCAAGAAGGCCATGAAAGAGGGCGGCGTCCCGCAGATCAACACGGCGCGCGAGAAGCTGGAGAGCGCCAGCCACCGCCTGGCCGAAGCGATGTACCGGGCGGCTTCCGGGCCGCAGGCGGCGCCGGGAGCCGGGCCGGGCGGCGAGGGGCAGGCGGCCGCGGGCCAGCCGCCCAAAGACAATGTCGTCGATGCCGAGTTCGTCGACATGGACGACAAGACCAAGAAATGAGTTCACCGCAGAGACCGAGAGGCGCAGAGAAGAACAGTGAGGGTTCGGATTTGTGCGCGTCTCTCGGTCTCTGCGGCTAGTCTGTAGCGTGCTATGCCAGCCACGGCCCAGGATTACTACCAAGCGCTTGGCGTAAGCCGGAAAGCTACCGCGGAGGAAATCCGCAAAGCCTACCGGCGGCTGGCGCGCAAACACCACCCGGACCTGAATCCCGGGGACAAGTCCGCCGAGGAGCGCTTCAAGCGGGTTCAAGAAGCCTACGATGTGCTGAGCGACGCGAAGAAGCGCCAGATGTACGACCAGTTCGGCTTCTATTCCGAGCACGGTCCACAGCCCGGCAGCGGGCCGCAGCGCGGTCCGGGGATGGACTTCGGGGGCTTCGACTTCTCGGACTATCTCGCGCACGGCGCGGAAGCGGGCGGCGGACCGGGCGGC
The DNA here is from genome assembly GCA_050008815.1 of Bryobacteraceae bacterium. Classification (GTDB taxonomy): domain Bacteria; phylum Acidobacteriota; class Terriglobia; order Bryobacterales; family Bryobacteraceae; genus JBEKLJ01. The sequence continues at coordinate 3,780 of JBEKLW010000047.1, read as the reverse complement.
GCATCGGGCGGCCAGTTCCGCGACCTGTTCAGCCAGTTCTTCGGCCGCGGCTTCCGGCAGCCGGAGCACCCGGCGGCGGAGGCGGGAACGGACCTGGAATACGCGCTGAACATCGACTTCTGGCAGGCCATTCGCGGCACGCAGGTGACCCTCAGCGTCCAGCGCCAGGAGGCGTGCCAGGCCTGCGGCGGCAGCGGGTCGGTCGGCGGCGGCTCGGCGACGTGCCCGGAATGCAAAGGGAGCGGCACCGTGAAGCAGAAGGCCGGGGCGATGCGGTTCAACCTGGCCTGCCCGCGCTGCGACGGGACGGGCAAGGTGCAGAACGTCTGCCCGGTCTGCCACGGCGAGCGGCGCGTGCCGCGCATGGACACGGTGGAGGTGCGGATTCCGGCCGGCGTGACGAGCGGGACGCGGCTGCGGGTGGCCGGCAAAGGCAGCGCCGGAACGCTGGGGGCGGCCGCGGGGGACCTGTATATCACCCTGCGGGTGGAGCCGCATGCGTTCTTCCACCGCGAGGGCGACAACATCGAGATCCAAGTGCCGGTCACGGTGACCGAGGCCGGCCTGGGCGCGAAGATCGAGGTGCCGACCATCGACGGCCGGGCGCTGCTGAAGATCCCCCCGGGTACGCACGGCGGCCAGAGGTTCCGCCTGCGGGAGAAGGGCGTGTTCAACGCGCGGAAGAACACCCGGGGCGACCAGATCGTCGAAGTGGTCGTGCAGCCCCCCAAGGTGCGCGACGAGCGCACCAAGGCGATCCTGCGCGAGCTGGCGGAACTGAACGCGGAGGACCCGCGCGAGGAGATCTGGACCCAGGTGCGCTGACCCGATCCTCTGACGGCGTCGGTAGCGAGGCGGCGCGGAGGAGTCCGGCGGGCTGGAAACGAGCCATGGCGAAGGGGAAAAGCAAAGCGGCTTTCATGATCTCGGCGGTGGCCGAGCAATACCAGATCCATCCGCAGACCCTGCGCCTGTACGAGCGCGAAGGGCTGCTGAAGCCCTCGCGCAGCGAAGGCAATACGCGCCTCTACACGCCCGAGGATCTGGAGCGGTTGGAAGTGGTCCTCAAGCTCACCCGCGACTTCGGTGTGAATCTGGCCGGCGTGGAGATCATCCTCAACATGCGGGAGAAGATGGCGGCAATGCAGCGGCAGATGGAGGAGTTCGTCTCCATGCTGAACGAGCAGATGGCCGCCTACATCCCCGCGGAGCGCGAGAAGAAGAACTCGCTGATTCCGGTGATCACCCTGGCGCCGTCCAAGCCCGGCCGCAAGGAAGTCAGGTAGGCAGGACCGCTCCCTGACTGTCGCGGCTCGGAATCTCGCACGGAGCCGCGAGCGTGAGCGAGCGGTTGCGGTAGCGCTCAGGAGCCCAGGCCGCCGCGGCGGCACTTCCTGGTACCCAGCACCTCGCCGATTTTCGTGGCGAGCTGTTCCGCGGTGAAGGGCTTGGGCATGAAATTGGGCCGGGAGTCAGCGACGCCCTACTGGCTGAGGACGTCTTCGGAGCAGCCCGAGACGAGGATGACCTTCATGTCCGGCCGGTCCGCTGTCTATAGGGGATGGTCAGCGTTTCGGGGAATGTGCGCAGCGCCGGCGGCGAATGGACCCGTACAGCCAAAGCAGACCGCCAGTTACCGGTAGAACCGTACTGGGCTCAGGCACCGAGCTTGCTTCTCCTGCTGCTCCGCCAAAACTGAAATTGTCAACCGCAAATCCAAGGCCACTACTATTTCCGCTGATCACGACAGAAACTATGTCCGCCGCGCTGCTTTGGAACCCGAAGAACTGCAACTGCGTGCCCGAAATGCCCGGATTGAGCGTTTGGTTCCCGCTTATAAAATTGAACTCGATGTTGAGCACACTGCCCATGATGTTGTTGGTGTCGAACCCTACCGCAGCTAGGGGACTGGTGAACGTGACGGTTAGTGGAGCCGCCCCTACGGCCCGACCCTCCAGTAGCGAATCCAAGAAGGGCGTAGGAAAGCCGCCGCCGCTATCGATATTGAAAGAATTGCCGGTGACAATGGGGGCCGAGTAGGTGGCGCCGAGCTGAATCGTGCCAGCCGGAAGACAGCTATACGAACTGGCGTTGTTGAGCGGAGCCGTGAGTGGAAAGCAAAGTTGGGACCCGAAGGTCTCCGTGGTCGTGGGCCCCACCGCCGTATCGAATACCGTGCGGTCGGTAAAGGTTGTAATCGACCCGGCGTAGGCCGTCGCTGCTATCCCGCTCAGAATCAGCCAGATGGCCAAGGTACCCTTCATGGCTTCCTCCTCAGCACGCAAAGTATTGCACACATTGCAATTACGTGTCAAGGAGCTCTTTGACAGGAGATGCCAAAACGCACCATATCGAAAGGCATCGGTACTATGACCTAATGGACCGGCTCACTGAGGCCGGCGCTGAGGGGCTGGGCGGAACCCGAGTTTTTGGGCGGGCCTGGAGGCCCGCTGGCGGCTCTGGAGAGCCGCCCTACCCGGTGGGGCGGACCTCCTGGCGTTCTCACGACAAGCGGGAGAGCGATTCAAGGTATGGCGGGCGGGCCACGCCGCGCTCGGTGATGATGGCGGAGACATAGCGGTTGGGCGTCACGTCGAAGGCCGGATTCTGGACTGGCACGCCCTCCGGGGCGACGGGCACGCCGAAGACGTGGGTCACCTCGGAGGCGGGGCGCTGCTCGATGGGGATCTGGTCGCCGGAGGCGAGCGCGAGGTCCAGCGTCGAGACCGGCGCGGCGACGTAGAAGGGCACGCCGTTTTCGTGCGCCAGCACGGCCAGCGAATACGTGCCGATTTTGTTGGCGACGTCGCCGTTGGCGGCGATGCGGTCAGCGCCCACCAGGACGCAGCCGATGCGGCCGCTCTTCAGGAAGTGGCCGGCCATGCTGTCGGTGATGAGCGTGGCGGGGATGCCGTCGCGCATCAGCTCCCAGATTGTCAGCCGCGCGCCCTGCAGAAAAGGGCGCGTCTCGTCGGCGAAGACGTCGATCTTCTTCCCCGCCGCGATGGCGGCCCGGACGACGCCGAGCGCGGTGCCGTAGCCGGCGGTGGCCAGTGCGCCGGCGTTGCAGTGGGTCAGGACGGTCTTGCCGTCCGGCACCAGGGGCGTGCCGTGGCGGCCGATGGCCTGGTTGATGGCTATGTCCTCGTCGCGGATGCGCCGAGCCTCCTCGACCAGGCGCGCGCGAAGCTCCTGGATGGGCCGGTTGCGGAGGGTGGCGTAGAGCTTCCGCATGCGGTCAATGGCCCAGAACAAATTCACGGCGGTGGGGCGGGTGGCGGCGAGCGTCGCGCAGATCTCCTCGAACTCCTCGTCCAGCCGCACGGCATCGGCGTGCAACACGCCGAGCGCGACGCCCATGGCGGCGGCGACGCCGATGGCCGGCGCGCCGCGGATGACCATCGAGCGGATCGCCTCGGCCACCTGGCGGTAATCGCGGCAGGTGACGTAGACCTCCTCGCGCGGCAGCCGGGTCTGGTCAATCATGACCACGCCGGCATCGGTCCACTGAATTGTTTCGACCATCAACTACCCAGGATGACAGAAAGCAGCTACCAGCTTCCAGACGAGCCGGACCGGGGGGTCCGGCTTACGCAGAACGTCGGCTGAAGCCGACGCTGCACGCTGAAGACGTGCGCCACAAGAAGCAGCTACCAGCTTCCAGACGAGCCGGACCTGGGGTCCGCCCTACGCAGAACGTCGGCTGTCCGATTGCGGATCCAAGAGACAGAAAGCCGACGCTGCAAGCTGTCCGATTGCGGATGCCAAACGACGGCAAAG
>JBEKLW010000469.1:0-2993 GCA_050008815.1 Bryobacteraceae bacterium | reverse complement strand
CCTACGACAACAGCCTGATCTGCGGTGGCCAGTTCGAGGTGCTCGTGGAACCTATCCTACCCCAGCCTCGCGCCTTCATCTTCGGCGCCGGGCACATCTCCAAGAGCCTGTCCAAGGTCGCCAGCCTGGCCGGCTTCGCCGTCGTGGTCATCGACGACCGCGAGACCTTCGCGTGTCGTGAGCGCTTCCCGGAGGCCGAGGAGGTCATCGCCGGCGAGTACGAGCAGCTCTTCCCCAAGCTGGCAGTGAACGACGCGAGCTACCTGATCATCGTCACCCGCGGCCACCGCGACGACCTGCGCGTGCTGCGCTGGGCCGTCACCATCCCGGCGCGCTACGTCGCCATGATCGGCAGCCGGCGCAAGGTGCTCTCAATCGTTCAGCAACTGGAGAGCGAAGGCGTCCCGCACGAAGCCTTGCAGCGCATACACGCGCCCATGGGCCTGGAAATAGGCGCCGTGACGCCCGAGGAGATCGCCGTCTCCGTCCTCGCCGAGATGATCGCCGTCCGCCGCAATGCCGCCTCGAGCTGGCGCGAGCTCTCGAAATCCGTCTTCGCCGGCGAGCGCTCCAAGGCACTCCTCAAGTGAGCCGGGCGGACGCCATCCCGGACACGCGCGCGGCCCCGGCCGGCGTCATTCTCGCCGCCGGCGCCTCCAGCCGCATGGGCAGGCCCAAAGCCCTGTTACAGATGCCTGGCCCCGGCCAACCCGGCACGTTCCTCGATCATCTGATTGCGGCGCTGTCGCCGCATTGCTCGCCCGTCGTGGTGGTGCTCGGTCACCAGGCCGCCCAGATCCGCTCGGCCGTGGCCCGCGCGGATGCGGCGGTCTTCGTCGTCAACGAGGACTACGCCCGCGGCCAGCTCACCTCGCTCCAAAGTGGCCTGCGCGCCGTTCCCGAGACGGCTGGGGGCGTCCTGTTCTCGCCCGTCGATCACGCCTTCCTGGGCCCTGACACCGTGGCGCGCGTCGTCGCCTGCTTCCGCGAGCACTCGCTCCGCCCGCTCGTTGTCGTCCCCTGCTGCGGCGGTGCGCATGGCCACCCGGTCTGCTGCGCCCGCGAGTTGATCCCCGAGTTCCTGGCACTCCCTTCCGGCGCACAAGCCCGCGACGTCATCCGCCGTCACCGCCAGAGGACCTTGTACCTCGAGGTCGATGACCCGGGCGTCGTTTTGGACGTGGATGACCCGGAAACCTACCGCCGCGCCCTGGAGGCCGCCCAACCGCAATGAGGCTCCGCAGGCGAGTCGTCTGGCGCGCGCTGCTCTTGGCCGGCCTCGCGGCCGTGGCCGTGGGGCTGATCCTGCCGCTAGTAAGCGCCGACCGCTTCGGCCAGCGCGTCAAGGCCAGCCTGGAGCAGGCCCTGGGACGGCAGGTCGAGATCGGCTCCGTGCATCTGAACCTGTTTCGCGGCCCCGGTTTCTCGATCGATCGCGTGGTCATCTCCGACGACCCCGCTGTCAGCCTCGAGCCTTTCGCCTACGTCGAATCCCTGGAGGCTCGGGTCAGCTTCAAGAGCCTCTGGACCGGCCGGCTGGAGTTTTCCAGCCTCCGCCTGGTGAATCCCAGCGTCAACCTCGCTCGGCCCGAAGGCCACCCCTGGAACTTTCAGCACCTCATGCGCCGCACCGAGGCAGCCAGGTCCGCGGCCGGCGGGCGCCTACCGGTAATCCGGATCCGCGGCGGCCGTATCAACCTCAAGTTCGGCGACGTTAAATCCATCTTCTACGTCTCGGATGCCAGCCTCGACGCCACCCCGCCGGATTCCCCCGGCGGCCAATGGCGTGTGCGTTTCGAGGGCGAGCCTGCCCGCACCGACCGCCCCACGCGCAGCTTCGGCCGGCTCACAGCCCAAGGCCGCTGGCGGCCCGGCGGGGAGGTGGACGCCTCCATCGAGCTCGAGAAGAGCTCGCTATCGGACCTCATCCGGCTGCTGCACGGCTATGACGTCGGGGTTCACGGTCAGATCAACTTTCGCGTGCGGCTCTCCGGCCCGGCCACGGCCATCGATATTACCGGGCGCGCCGAGCTCAGCGACGTGCATCGCTGGGACCTCCTGCCTCCGCACAGCGGCGTCTGGCCGCTGGATGTCAGCGGCAAGCTCGACCTCGCCTCGCAGACGCTCGAGCTGCGCTCCGCCTCCTCGGACGGCTCGCCGCTGCCGATCGCGCTGCAGTTCCGCGCCACCGGATATCTCCGCCAGCCACGCTGGGCCGCCCTGGCACGCTTCGACCGCTTTCCGCTGGCTCCTCTGCCCGAGGTCGCCCGGCACATGGGGCTCGCGCTGTCTCCCCAGGTCACTCTGAGCGGCGTGCTCAGCGGCGCCATCGGCTACTCGCCCCAGTCGGGCATTCAGGGCGCCGTGCTCCTCGACGACGCCTCGGTCACGCTGTCCGAGTCTCCCCCGCTCCGCCTCGCCCGCGCCGAAGTCCGCCTCAGCGGCGACACCGCACGCCTCGCGCCCGCGCTCTTCGCCGCGGGAAGTTCATCGGCTACCGTGGAGGCCAGCTACAATCGGCGCACCGGCGCGCTGGCCGCGGAGATCACCTCGAGCGGCATGCCGCTGGCCGAGGCTGCACCCGGCGGCGCGCGTCTCTTTGCCCCGCTCCCGATTCTCGGCCAGTGCCGCGGCGGGACCTGGCGCGGGCGGCTCGAATACCGGTTCTCCCCTCAGGCCGCCGGTGCCTGGGCCGGCGCTTTCCAGCTCGAAGACGCGGCCATAGACGTGCCCGGCCTGGCCAGCCCCGTCGAGCTTCTTTCGGCGCGCGTCACCCTCCGCGAGAACGGCGCCACGGTGGACCGCATCAACGGCCGCGCCGGCCCCATCGAGTTTCAGGGCGACTACCGCTACGTTCCCGGCGCGCCCTACCCGGACCAGTTCCACCTCTCGGTCCCCAAGCTCCAGACCGAGGAATTGGAGCGCCTGCTCCTGCCCACGTTGCGCCGCGATGAGAGCCTGCTCGAGCGCGCCTGGCGCCTGGGCCGCACCAC
>JBEKLW010000468.1:0-2999 GCA_050008815.1 Bryobacteraceae bacterium | reverse complement strand
GAAGGTTAATGAGCTGGATCCGCCTGGAGCGCTTCTTCGGCGAGGGCGAGAGGATCGTCCACACGCTGCGCATCGACTGGACGATGATGCTGTGCCAGCACTGCGACAACGCGCCTTGCGAGCCGGTCTGCCCGGTTTACGCCACGTTCCACAGCCAGGAAGGGCTGAACGGCCAGGTGTACAACCGCTGCGTCGGAACGCGCTACTGCGCGAACAACTGCCCCTACAAAGCGCGGCGGTTCAACTGGTACGAAGCGAGCTGGGCGGCTCCCCTGGACTGGCAGCTCAACCCGGACGTCACGGTGCGCAGCGTGGGCGTGATGGAGAAGTGCACGTTCTGCGTCCAGCGGATTGTCCAGGCCAAGGATCGCGCCCGGCTGGAGGGCCGGCCGCTGCACGACGGAGAAGTGACGCCGGCCTGCGCGCAATCCTGCCCGACCCAGGCGATCGTGTTCGGCGATGCCAAAGATCCTAACAGCCGTGTAAGCCGGCTGCGCGCGCGGCCTGACGGAGCACGGGTCCTCGAAGAGGTGAACACGCGCCCCGCGATCACCTACATCCCGCGCGGGCGCCGGAAGGCAAAAGCATGAGCGCCGAGACGCAGCCCGCCGCGGCGCCGCTCAACTACGTGCGCATCGACCGCGACCTGGTACGCACTCTGCAGCCGGCGCGCGGTCTCTACTACGGCGTTTTGGCGGCGCTTCTGGCCGTGGCCGGATGGGGCGCGTACGCCTGGAGCGTCCAGCTTCGGCGCGGCCTCGGCATCGCCGGCATCAACTGGCCGGTCGGCTGGGCCTGCTACATAACCCTGTTTGTGTATTGGGTCGGGATCGCGCACTCCGGCACGCTGATTTCGGCGGTGCTGTTCCTGTTCCGCGTCCGCTGGCGCGCCCCCATCTACCGCACCGCGGAAGCCGTCACCGTGTTCGCCGTGCTCACCGCCGGCTTGTTCCCGCTGATTCACCTCGGCCGCACCTGGGTGGCCTACTGGCTCATGCCATATCCGCAAATGGGCGGGCTGTTGCCGAACTTCCGGTCGCCGCTGATTTGGGATGTCTTCGCCGTGTCCACGTATCTCGCCGTCAGCGCGATCTTCTTCTTCACCGGAATGGTGCCGGACCTCGCCATCGTGCGGGACCGCAGCATCGGCTGGCGCCAGAAGTTCTACGGGTTTCTAGCCCAAGGCTGGCAGGGGACCAACCGGCAGTGGCACCATTATGCGGCGGCCTACGTGTTCCTGGCCGGTCTGGCCACGCCCCTGGTGATCTCCGTCCACAGCATCGTCTCGTGGGACTTCGCCATGTCGGTCCTGCCGGGCTGGCACACGGCGATCTTCCCGCCCTATTTCGTCGCCGGCGCGATCCATTCCGGCCTCGCCATGGTGATGCTCATCGTGATCCCGATGCGCCGGATCTTCAAGCTCCACGCGTTCCTGACGGCGGAACACCTGGCGAGCATGGCGAAGATGATGATTCTGACCGGCCTGCTGCTCGGCTATGCCTATTGCGTCGAGTTCTTCATGGCTTGGTACAGCGACAACCCTTACGAACGCGACCTGTTCTTCTACCGCGCATTCGGCGACTACGCTTGGGCGCTGTGGCTGCTCGTCGCCTGCAACGTGCTCGCACCCGCGCTGTTCTTCTTCCGCCGCGTGCGCTACGGCGTTCCCTGGCTGGTCGCTATCAGCCTGTTCGTGAACATCGGCATGTTCTACGAGCGGTTTGTGATCATCGTCACCTCGCTCGGCCGCAGCTACGACCCTTATTCCTGGGGCCTGTACGCGCCGCGCTGGCCAGAGATCTCGATCCTGTTGGGAAGCGTGGCATGGTTCTTCCTGCTGTTCCTGCTATTCGCGAAAATGTTCCCGGTGGTTTCGATGTGGGAGATCAAGGAGCAGATGCCGTTGCCGAAAAAGGAGACCGCACAGGCATGAGGCGCCAAACGCAGAACGCCCACGGCGCCATCGGGTTCTTTGCCGCCGTGACGGACCTGGTCGCGGCGGTGCGGCGGGCTGAGGCGGAGCACTGGGGCGAGCTGCGGACGATTTCGCCCATTCCGCTGCCCGAGGTGAATGCCCTGCTCGATCCCCGCCCCAGCCCGGTCCGGCGTTTCACTCTGGCCGGCGGATTCCTGGGGTTCCTGATCGGGTGGGCGCTCACCATCGGCTCGGCGGAACACTATCCAATCATCGTCGGGGGCAAGCCGCTGCTCTCGCTTACGCCGTTCGGAGTCATCGTCTATGTCTGCACGATTCTCTTCGGAGCGCTCTTCACCATCGTGGGCATGCTGCTCAACGCGCGCCTCCCGAAAATGCAGGTCGGCCGCGGATGCGATCCCCGGCTCACCGGGAACCGCTTCGGACTTCAGGTAATCTGCTCGCCAGCCGATTTCCCGAGGATCGAGCGGATGCTCCTCGAACTGGGCGCCGAGGAGGTGAAGTATGCCGAGGTATAGCGCCGGTGTGCTCGCGCTCGCGGCCATGGCCGCGCTCTCCTGCTCGCAATACCCGGCCGGCGGGCCCGTGCGGCTGCACGACGACATGGTTGACCAGCCCTCCTTTCGCGCGCAGGAAGACCCGCGGCTATTGCCGCCGGGGACGATTCCGGTGCGCGGTTGGGAGATGCCGCTAACGCTCGAAGCGGCGCAGCGCGACCTGCGCAACCCGGTGCCGGCAACCGCATCCTCGCTCGCCTATGGGGGGAGACTGTTTGACATTTATTGCGCGCCCTGTCACGGGGTCTCCGGCCGGGGCGACGGCCCGGTTGCCGCGAAGATCGTCAAACCCGCGGACCTGACGGCGCCGAAGTACATTTCCGCCCGCGACGGGTTCTTCTATTACGTGATGCGCTATGGGAGCGGGCTGATGCCGGCCGCGTACGAAGGCGTGTCTGCGAACGAGCGCTGGTTTGTGATCCACCACATCCGCGCCTTGCAGGTGCACCGATGACCGGGGAGCGCTCCTCCGCCTACCCGGCGCGCTGGACGCTGGTCTGCCAGGC
>JBEKLW010000467.1:0-3004 GCA_050008815.1 Bryobacteraceae bacterium | reverse complement strand
CATCAAGAAGAACATCTCCGTCGGAGGGAACTTTGTCTCCACGACTGAAACTTCCATAAAAGGCGCTCGCGAGCGCAGTGTGAATCAAGGGCCCAACGGAAGCTCCATCACCGTCAGGCAATGCGACCTCAAGCGCACTCTGACTCTGAACGAGCAGGCCCAGACCTACCTGGCGTCCAACGATCCCCAGGACGAGAACGCCGCCAAGGCGGCGGCAAAGGCGACCGGTGCACCAGCAACTGAGGTCGCGGGGGGAAAGATCACCGTGACCACCACCGTCACCGACACCGGCGAGCGCAAGCCGATGTACGGCTATCAGGCGCGGCACTTGAAGGCCAAAGTCGTCCAGGAGCCTTCGCCGGAGGCCTGCACGCAGGTCCGCCAGTCGTTTGACATCGACGGCTGGTTCGCCGACATCTCCAAAGAGCACGCTGTCTGCTCGCTGCTAGCTCCTCCGGTTGAACTGGGTACGGGCTGCCATGACACGGTGATCTCCCGCCGCGTCGGCAGCGGCAAGCTCGGTTACCCACTGCAGGAGAACATCACCATGCCTACTCCGGACGGCGGCACGACCACGGTGACCATCCAGGTTTCGGAATTGACGAAACAGGAACTCCCCGCCGAGTTGTTCGACGTGCCTTCGGGATACCGGCAGGTCAGCTCGCTCGCCGAACTGAACGGCGCATCCCTGGCGCCGCAGCAGGCGGCAGGCAACGTCCCAGACCAGCGGGCAGCGGCTCAGCAGATCATGAACAGCCCGAATCCGGGGGCGCGTGCCGCCGCCGGACAGCAAGCGGTGTGGCAGACGGTGAATCAGTATGGTATCCCGCATGGCAATACGCCGATGAACGCACCGATGGGAGGGATGTCTCCGATGCCGGGGATGTCTGGTATGGGTGCTCCCCGAGCGGCCGGCACAGCGGTGGCCGCGCCCCAGGCACTCGGGCCGAAAGCGCCGGGAAAGATCCGTATTGGTGTGGCGTCGCCGGAGGCGCAACTAGGCCAGGGCAACAACGCGGGAGTGGACTACAGCACGCCCATCCGCAACGCCGTAGTCGCGCTGATGAGCGGACCAGCGGTCGAGATCGCCGCCCTCGACTCGCGCATTGCGATGCAGCTCCAGGCCGAGGCGCAGCAGAAGCAGTGTGATTACATTCTGTACTCCAGTGTGGCGGTGCAACATAGCTCCGGGGGCGGCTTCGGCAAGTTCAGGAAGTTCGCTGCGCAAGGGGCCAGTGTGGTTCCGATGGTTGGAATGGCCAAGGGAATGGGTGGGGCTATGGCCGCGCAGGCAGCCGGCGCGGCGGCCTCGACAGCCGCCATGTCGGCGCAGCAGCAGGCCATGAGCCAACTCACCGGCTTCAACGGCCAGATCAAGTCAAAGGACGACGTCACCGTGCAGTACCAGCTCGTTCCCACTGGGGGATCTTCGCCGCGGCTGGAGAACACTCTGAAAGCGAAGGCGAAGTCGGATGGTGAAGACGTGCTGACACCGCTCCTGCTACAAGCCGCGACCACCGTGCTGACTGAGGTCAGCAAGAAGTAGCAGAAACGCAGAGAGGGGTGGGAGGGTCTAGACAGGTCATGCCCTCCCCCCCAATTTTGCCCGCGCAGCTAGTGGAGCCGGGCGCCAAGCGGTCGGACGACCGGCAATCTGACTCCCAGCGATGCTTCGCACCTCAACACACCAAATCCCTCCCGGGGCTGGCGCGCGCAGGAAGCCTAAGGAGAGACCGCGTCAGACCTCCCCGCGACGCTCGAGATGCTTGTAATAGACCAGTGAATGGATGGCGGGCGCGAGCACTCCGGCCATAAGCGTGGCGAAGAGTACCCAGAAAGGCGCTCCGGCGAAACTAACCACCAGAGAGGTTAGCGCGCCCAGCACCATGGTCTTGGCAGCGAAGCGGTGCGTGGCGTACCAAACTCGCTCGTTCGCCAGAGTCCACGGAGTCCGCACCCCGATCCAGAAATTGCGCCGCACTTTCCCCATGACGTTTCCGAGGAGCGCAACGAGCAGGCAGGCTCCGCCCCACATGGCTTTGGTAATGTCGACGTGGCCTCCCTGCGCGGCCCAAAGCACCAAGGCATGAAAGTAGGCAACGACCGCCAGGGTCACCACCACAATGTACAGGTAAGTCGAACGGAACGTATCCACAGTGAATTGCCGGGGCGAGAGCCAGGGAAGCGCCGCGAACATGCCCAGCAGGGCGGCCAGGATGCCAGGACCGAAAACGAACAGCGTCCACTTCGCGCTGTACCCATCGATTTGCCCCTGGAGGTCCCAGTGTGTGGGGACGCGGCCGGGCAGCGATGGATAAAGCACTGCCGTCGCCACTAATGAAGCCGAGAGAATCAAAAGGCCTACAATGAAACATTTCTTGCTCATATCTTCCTCCTCCCATTGCGAGGCGCGCGCTCGAGCAGATCCATCGCCCAGGTCAGCACGTCCTGGAGGACGGTGGTGTCGAGGAAGTACCAGATCTGTTGCCCCTCGCGCCGGCTGCGAATGAGGTCGGCTTCCTTCAGGACGGCGAAGTGGTGCGACATCGAGGGCTTGGTCATATCAAAGCGTTCGGCCAATTCTCCAGCCGTCATCTCGCCTCGTCCCAGCAGCCGCAGGATCTGTCTCCGCGTGGGATCCGCCAGCGCTTTGAAAACTGCATTCGTCACCATAAGACTTAGGCAAACCTCTAATTAGGCAATTGTCTAATTGTCTTCCGCTCAAAGCCCCCTTGTCAAGAGGCTTCACCCTTCAGGGCAGCCTGCCCGGTTGAAGCCCGGCGCTATGGGGATTTCTTCTTCAGCGGCACCTGGATCAGGCAATAGGCGAGGACTGCAAACGCGACGAGCGAAATCCATCCGCCCCAATTGGCGAGAAACGGCAATTCGTCGAGGCCGGTGAAGGATTTGGTGAGTGACTGAATTCCGGCGAGGAAAAGGGCAGCGAGCAGGATGCCGGTGATGGCTTCCCCAGCGATGAAGCCGGAGGCGAGCAGTGTCCCGC
>JBEKLW010000466.1:0-3014 GCA_050008815.1 Bryobacteraceae bacterium | reverse complement strand
GGGCCCTGGCGGAGCACGAGCGGCGGATGCAGGCCCAGGTGGTTGCGTCGGCGGCGCTGATGCTGGGCATTACGGCCCTGCTGGTGTTCCTGCTCATCCGCCGGCCGATCGAGCGGCTGACGGCCGGCGTGAAGGCGCTGGCCGCGGGCAATTTGAGCTACCGCTTCCGGTCCCGGCGGCGCGACGAGATCGGCGAGCTGGCGACGGCTTTCGACAACATGGCCGGGGAGCTGGAGGACGTCAACCGCACGCTCGAGGATCGGATCCAACGGAAGACCAGCGAGTTGGAGGCGGCGCAGGAGAAACTGATCCATTCCGAGAAGCTGGCCTCGCTCGGCGAGCTCGCGGCCGCGGTGGCGCACGAGATCAACAACCCGCTGGCTGGCATCCTTACTTATGCCAAGCTGATCGAGAAGAAGCTGGCGCCGGCGAGGCCGGTGCTGGACTGGGTGCAGACCATCCAGCACGAGAGCCGGCGCTGCGGGGAGATCGTGAGCAACCTGCTGGTGTTCGCGCGCAAGCACCCCACGGAGATGGCGCCGGCCGCGGTCAAGACGATCGTGGAGCGCACGGTGGCGGTGGTGCGGCACAAGCTGGAGATGCAGGGGATCGCGCTCGACTGCGAGGTGCCGGAGCTGCCGCCGCTGCATTGCGACGCCTCGCAGATCCAGCAGGTGCTGGTGGCGATCATCATGAACGCGGTGGACGCGCTCTCGAGCCCGGGCGGCGCGGGCGGCAGCGTGAGCATTCGGGCCTCGGCGGCCGGGGACTGGCTGTACCTGTCGGTGACCAACGACGGGCCGCCGATCGCCAAAGACGTGCTGCCGCATCTGTTCGAGCCCTTCTTCAGCACGAAGCAGGCGGCCTCGGGTGTAGGATTGGGACTCGCGGTGGCCTACGGGATTGTGAAGCGGCACGGCGGCGATATTCAGGTTGAGACCGGCCCCCAGACGACCTTCCACGTGATACTGCCCTTGGGAGAGCCGGCGGCCGCGCGCCAGGAAACGGAGAAAAGGGATGTCGGAACCGAAGTTGTCGATACTCATCGTGGATGACGAGCAGGTGGTCCGCGACTCGCTCACGCACTGGTTTAGGGAAGAGGGGTACCAGGTGGAGGCGGCCGAGAACGCCAGTGCCGCGCTGGCCAGCCTGGCGGCGCAGGATGTGGACCTGGTGATCGCCGACATCCGGATGCCGGGCATGGACGGCCTGGAGCTGATGGAGAAGATCCGGGCCGAGCAGCTCGACGCCAGCGTGATCGTGATGACCGGCTACGCCTCGGTGGAGACGGCGGTGCGGGCGCTCAAGCACGGCGCCTTCGACTACATCACCAAGCCCTTCGACCCGGACGATCTGTCGGTGGTGGTGCGCAACGCGCTCGAGCAGGACCGGCTGAAGCGGGAGAACCGGATGCTGCGGCAGCAGCTCAGCGAGGACCACCAGGCGGTGACGGAGCTGGTCGGTCAGAGCGAGGCCATGCGCAAGGTGAGGGAGCAGATCGAGACCGTGGCGGGGGTGGATTCCACGGTGCTGATCGAGGGCGAGAGCGGCACGGGCAAGGAGTTGGTGGCGCGGGCGGTGCACCGGCTGAGCCCGCGGCGCTACAACCCCATGGTGGTGGTGCACTGCGGGGCGCTTACCGAGACGCTGATCGAGAGCGAGCTGTTCGGGCACGAGAAGGGCGCCTTCACGGGTGCGCAATACCGCAAGAAGGGCAAGTTCGAGGCGGCCATGGGCGGCACGGTCTTCCTGGACGAGATCACCGATATCAGCCTCAAGACCCAGACCGACCTGCTGCGCGTCTTGCAAGAGCGGGAGATCGTGCGCGTGGGCGGGACGCAGCCGATCCACGTGGATTTTCGGGTGATCGCAGCCACGAACCGCAATCTGGCCGAGATCGTCAAGGAGGGGCGCTTCCGTTCGGACCTCTACTACCGGCTGAACGTCTTCACAATCCACCTGCCGCCGCTGAGGGACCGGCACGGGGACGTGCCGCTGCTGGCGTCCTACTTCCTGGACAAGTACTCCCAGCAGATGAACCGGAAGTTCACCGGGTTCGACCGCGCGGGGATGGACCTGCTGATTGCGCACAACTGGCCGGGGAACGTGCGGGAGCTGGAGAACATTGTCGAGCGGGCGGTGGTGGTGGGGCACGAGCCGCTGGTGCGGGTGCACGACCTGGCGGTCGCGCGGCCGGCCGAAGGCGCCGACGATTTGACCATCGACTCGCTGGAGCGCAGGCACATCGTCCGCGTGCTGGAGGACTTCGCCTGGAACCAGACGCAGGCGGCCAAGGCGCTGGGTATCGACCGGGTGACGCTCTACCACAAGATCCGGCGCTATGGGCTGAAGGCGCCGGCCAAGTCGGAAGCCAGGGCGTAGGCGGCGGCCGGGAGCCGGTCGAGCGGTGCCGAGGGGGGAGCGCAACAGCGAGGCCGGTGGCGGTGGAGCCCGGGAGTTTCGCGCGGGAATCCTCCTGGTGCGCGTGGGCGAGTTCTCGCGAGGGCTGCTGGAGGAAATCTCGGCGCGGACGCGGATTGCGGTGGCGCCGGGCGCACTCGATCCGGCGCTGGCGCTGAACCCGGCGCGCGGGCAATACGATTCGACGCGGCTGCTGGCGGAGTTGGGTGCGCGGCATGGCGAGGGGCTGGTGGTGGGGGCCACCGACTGCGACCTTTACATCCCGGTCCTGACCTTTGTGTTCGGCGAGGCGGAGATGCCCGGCCGGGCGGCGATCTTCTCGACGCGCCGGCTGCGGGAGGAATTCTACGGCCTGCCGCAGAACCGCGAGCTGCTCATCGAGCGGGCGGTGCGCGAGCTATGGCATGAAGTGGGGCACCTGCGCGGGTTGGTGCACTGCCCGAACTGGGCCTGCGTCATGAGCTCCGCGCACTCGGTGGACCGGGTGGACGCCAAGGGGAACGAGTACTGCCGGGAGTGCCGGGGGCGGAGTCGTAATGCGCCCCGAGGACCAGGATTTCATCGGCCAAGCCGGCGCCGGGCAGTTCGGCCTC
>JBEKLW010000465.1:0-3014 GCA_050008815.1 Bryobacteraceae bacterium | reverse complement strand
CGCGCCTGCCTTGCCATCGGATACGATGTTTAAAACCATTCATTGAGGATTCCAACGTTGGCAAACAATCGGCACGGCGAGGCTGCTGCGTCCGCCAAAAGCGGCGCGCAGGATTCGGAGCGGCTTTCTTCCCCCATCACGCCCGGTCAGAGTGCGGGAGCCGAGCGCAGAGCCCGCGGCCTATGGATGCTCGGTCTGGCTCTGCTGGCCTTTGCGGTCCATGCGTCCGGCATCCTGGCTGGTTTTGTCTATGACGACGTCTTCAACATCGAGCACCGCGCCGGGCTGAACCTGTCGCGCATCACCGACATCCTGGAAGAGGTCACCAAGCAGGTCAATTCACTCAAGCGCCAGGCTTCCAAGGCGCGGCGCTTCCGCGAAATGCAGGAGGAACTGCGCGGGCGGCTGAAGGTCGTCCTCCTGTCGCGCCTGCTCACGCTGGAAGCCGACTGCCAGCACCTCGGCGACGAGATGCAGGCGCTCCAAGCCGCCTGTGCCGAGTCTGCCCAGCAACTCGAACAGCTGGACCGCGAGCAGAAGTCCGCCGGTGCGCGCTACGACGAGTTGGAAGGCCAACTCACGACGCTGCGGCACGCCATCTCCCAAAGTGATCTGGAACGCGAGCGGCTGACCGCGCGCATCGAGCAAGTGCGCCAGCAGACGGCGGGGCTTGCCTCGCGCAGTGCCGATGCGCAGGCGGAGAGTCAACAACTCGCCGTGCAGCTTTCCGCCGCCGAAGCGGAGGCCGCCGAGAAGACTCTCCAGTCAGCGCAAATGCAGCGGGATTGGAGCGACGCGCAGCAGGCTGTCCAGCAACTGGCAAATCGCCAGGAAGAACTTTCTGCCAGGGTGACGGACGGTGAAGCAACGCTGGAGAGCGCGCGGCAGGAATTGCTCGCCGCGGTGAGCCAGCTTGCCGATTTCCGGAACCAGCTCGTCCAGGCGGAGGAGAACGGCCTGGCGCTCGACCGACAGGCGGCGCGAATGAAGAAGGACGTCGAGGCGGTCGATCAGGAGCATCACCGCCTGGCGGCGGAGTTCGAGAGCTCGCTATCACGGCAGGATCGTGAGCAGAGCACGCTCGCGGGCCTCGCCGAGTCAGTCCGCGAGACGACGACAGCGCTGGACGCGGCGCGGGCAGAAGAAGCCCTGCGGCGCTCCGGGCTCGACGCGCTGCGCCAGGAATTCTCCAACGCGCAGGCGCGTAGGCAGGCGCTGGAAGAATCCCTGGCGCGTCACTCCTATTCCACCGAAAGCGTCCGGCGGCTGCTCGCACATAACGACACCGGCAACGGAAACGGCTTCCATCCGCTCGGCGTGCTGGCAGACTTCGTCGAAGTCTCTCCCGAATACGAAGAGGTGGTGGAAGAGTTCCTGCAGAACGAGCTGGATTGCGTCGTGGTTGAACAGCATGCCGAGGCGCGCTCCGGCATCTCGCTGCTGCGCAGTGAGGGGACGGGCCGCTCGACGTTCTTCGTGACGCGCGTCCCATCCAACGGTCACGGTAACGAGGAGACCGACGCCCAGGTTCGCAGCGCGGGCGGTGTGCTGGCTTCGGTCAAGGAACTGGTGCGCTTCGAGGCGCGCCTGGGTCTGAACGGCGACCTTGCCTTCCCGGCGCTCGCCAATGCCTACGTCGTGCAAGACTCCGAAACGGCCGAACGGCTGGCGACAACCTATCCCGAATGCCACTTTCTAACCACCTCTGGCGATCATTACCACCATCGGTTGGTCACCGGCGGCAAAGGGCGCAGCGCTGGACCGCTCGCTCTGCGGCGCGACTTCCGTGAACTGGAGCGCCGCGCCGGCGAGTTGGAATCGCAGGTCAAAACGCAAGAAGCCGCACTCGGCGAACTGATGGCGCGTATCACCCGGCTCGATGAAGAGTTGCGCAATCTCAGCGCCGTCAAGCTCGAGGCGGAGAAAAGCGTGGTCGTGGCTGACCAGAAACTCGGTCAGACGCGAGAAGCTTTCGTGCGCGCCGGCGAACGTCTGCACGTGCTGAAGGAAGAGGCCGCCGCCGTCGAATACGATCTCCGCACCAATCAGGAACGGCAAGCGATCCTCCGCGCGCATCTGGATGCCGCAGGAAACACGCGACAAGCCCGTGAGGAGCAGGTGACGCGTGTGGGCGCTGAAGTCCGCGACCTGCGGGTTGAACTGGACACGCTGCGGCCCTCGTTGATCGAAGCCCAGGCGCGCTCGACGGCGCTCGAGGAGCGCGGCCGCGCCCTGGAGGCGGAACGCGCACGCCTGACCGCGCGGGCGGAGGAAATCTCCTCACACATCGATCGCTTGCGTGGGCAATGCCAGACATGGCTGGAAGAACAGCTTCGCCTGGCCGAGGAGCTTACCGCCAGCGCCGCGCGCCTGGAGAGCCTGGAGGCCGAGCAGGCTGCGGCCGAACAGGCTGCGGCAGCAGCGGCCCTGGTCGCGCAGCAGCCGGTCGAGGAACTACCGATCGAGCCGGAGTCAGTCGAGCCGGAGTCAGTCGAGCCGGTGGAAACGACGGAGCCGGTGGAGATGGCGGAGCCCGACGAAGAGATCGCTGCTCCTCCCGTTCCATCTGCGAGTGAGGCCGCCGTGGCCGAGGACGCGTCACTGTCGGCCTCTGAGGGCTGACCGCGATGCGGCACGTCCCGCAGCGATCGTGTATCGCCTGCCGGCGGGTGCGCGGGAAGTCGGAGCTGCTCCGGATCGTGCGCACGCCGCTCGGCGCGGTGGAGGTGGACCCGACGGGAAAGATGGCGGGACGCGGCGCATATGTCTGTCGGGATGAAAACTGCGTTGCGCAGGCCATCAAGCAGAAGAAGCTGGGCCGGGCGCTCGGGGTGGCGGTGGAACAATCGGTCATGGATGAAGTGAGAAGCTGTCTGGGCGATCGAAACCCGTCCGAAGAGTCTGAAAGGCAAGGCGAGCAGTAAATGAGGGTCTATGAGCTCGCAAAGCAACTGAACGTATCCGGAAGAGATATCCTCCTGCTTCTCGAGGAGCTGGGGGTGGGGGGCAGGACC
>JBEKLW010000464.1:0-3018 GCA_050008815.1 Bryobacteraceae bacterium | reverse complement strand
CGTCGCGCTCGGGCGGGCGATCGTGCGCAAGCCAAAATGCTTCCTGATGGATGAGCCGCTCGGCGCGCTCGATACTGAAATGCGCGACGCGATGATCCGTGAATTGCGTGCTCTGCATGACCGGATCGGCGCGACGACGGTCTATGTTACGCATGACCAGCTCGAAGCCATGTCGATGGCCGACGTGATTGTCGTGATGAACAACGGTGTCATCGAACAGGTCGCTAGCCCGCGCGACATCTATGACCGGCCGGCTTCGCTGTTCGTCGCCGACTTCATTGGCTCGCCGCCGATGAATTTCCTGCCGTTTCGCGGCAGCCTGGAAGCCGGCGCGCAGGCGATCCGGCTCGGCGAGCGCGAGGTTGCGGTTCCCGCGGCACGCGAGACGCTGGCGGAAAGCGATCTCGTCCTCGGGGTCAGGCCCGAGCACGTGCGTTTCACCGATCGCGGCATGGTGCGGGGCGAGGTCTGGCTGTGGGAACGGGTCGCCTGGCCAGATGCGCGAGCATGTCCTGATCTGTCAGTTCGCGCTCGCACTTCGCCTGCTGCCGTGACCCGGCGGTGCCCAGCTCCACCGTCAGCGCGTGCAGACACAAGGCCGGGCCGTCCTGCACCCCTACGCGGTGCTTTCGGAACAGCCCCAGGTCGGCGTTTACCACGAACGTTCGGATGCCCTCGCCCGGCGAAACCCGGTCGTACCGGTACGCTCGAATGCTCCCGTTTTGCTCGAAGCCCATGTACCGAAGACACAGGCCCTCGGGATGCTTTCCCGCGGTGACGGCCAGATGATGCTGTCTCAGCACACAGACGTTGATCGCCCTGGGCCAAATGCCGCCCGCCAGGTCAAAGGTCACCAATTGACCGACGGCCAGACAGGTGATGTCGTATGCCAGGACCGCGGAGGGTTGAAAATGGACGCTGAGGCCGTTCTCCGCCGCGATCAGACCTGAGGCGCTGCTGGCGCTCAGGCTCTTGATCCTTCCGGTCATTGACTCGAGCCTCCTCCCACGGATCACCGGCGGCGCTGTCGTCACCCTTCCCAAACCGCCATCGCGTAGAATCCACGCGCGCGCACGTGCTTCAGGCGTGCGAGGCGCGCTCGACGTCAGCGGCGTTCTACGTCTCTCGGCCGGGCGCGGCGCCGGGTCCTGCGCCAGCCTCTGTGTCAGCCGCTGCGCCGGCTTCTGCACCAGCATCTGTGTCAGCCGCCGCGCCAAGCTCTGCCTCTAGCTCTGTGCCGTCCCCGAGTGGACGCCGCTCCAGCTTGCGCTGCAGCCGCTTGGCGACCTTGTCGCGTTGCTTCTCCAGGCGAGCCAACTCGCGCTGGCGTTTCTTCTGGGTGGTGTGTGGTCGCGAGGCCATGGAGTACCTTCGGATCTCTTACCGGCCGGCTGGATGAGAGTCGGCCGGTCCAAACGGGAGCTGGCTTACCAGCGCGGGACGCGGCGCTCGCGCGATCCGCCGCCGCCGCGGTCCACTTTGGGCCGGGCCTCGTTGACGTTGAGTGTCCGGCCACCCAGGTTAGTGCCGTTCAAGGCCGCGATGGCGCGGTCGGCTTCCTCGGTGTCCGTCATTTCCACGAAGGCGAAGCCACGTGAGCGGCCCGTATCCCTGTCGGTCATGAGGTTGACGCGTTCCACCGCTCCATACGGTTCGAACATGGCGCGGATGGACTCTGCGGTAGCGCCGAAATCCAGGTTGCCTACAAAGATGTTCTTCACACTGTTCTCCTTGCCATTTGATAGCGAGCCAGACAAGGCAGGATGGAATCTCGGCCTAGTTGTGCGGGGCAATCAAACGCAGCTCAAGTATAGCACTTTTCCGCCCTCTCGCCGCACGTTTGGACTGCCAACGGCCCCCGTTTGGCGCCGCGGATTTCAGCCCTCTTCGCCTCGCGCTCTAAGCCCCTTCGCTTGCTGACGCGCGCGGCTCAGTTTCAGAGTGCGCCCTGACCGAGCCGCGATCGTAAGGGGGCGGAGCGTTTTCGCCCCGCGGGAAGCTCGTGTGCGGTATGCTTTTCAGTGGAGCATCGCCGGGCGGATCTGCTTCAAGATGCCTGTAAGGGGGATCGCTGACGCATCCGCCCGGACCCAGGGGCCACAAGTGCAGGCTGGGAAGCCGGGCTTCTGTGGACGCCCCCTAGGAGAGCCACAACGGAAACCCTGGCTGGAAGCTCTCCGTGCCGGTCGTGTCGCTGGGGTCTTAGGGGGCGGGGTAGAGCGATCAGGTCTCCTGATCGGTCGGCCCGCGGAGCGGCGCGATTGCACTGCTTGCCGCCGAGAGGAAGCGGATGCGGCTGTATCTTGTGAATCCGGACAATCCGGTGGTCAGCCTGAGCAAGGTCCGCTGGAATCGTCTGAACAGTTATCGGGTCTGGAAGCCGCTAGGGCTTCTCGTGGTGGCAGGACTGACTCCGCCGCAGTGGGAGCTGGAGCTGATCGACGAGAACCTGGGCCGCCCCGATTACGCCCGCCTGCCCAAGCCTGATCTGGTCGGCGTCACCGCGTTCACCTCCCAGGCCACACGGGCTTACGAGGTCGCCGCAATCTTCCGCGCGATGGGGGTGCCGGTGGTGATGGGAGGCATTCATGCCACCCTGTGTTGCGATGAGGCGCTGCGGTACGCCGATGCGGTGGTCACCGGAGAGGCGGAGTCGGTGTGGAGGCAGGTTCTGGAGGACGCCGCAAACCATGCGCTCCAGAGGGTCTACCGGGGCGGGATCAGTTCGATGGCCGAAGTCCCGCCTGCTCGCCACGATTTGCTCGGCGGCAGGTACTACTTTGGTGCGCTGCAAACCACGCGCGGCTGTCCGCTCAACTGCAGCTTTTGCAGCGTGACCGTTTTCAACGGCGGCACGTTCCGCCGCCGGCCCGTCGCCGACGTCATCGCGGAGCTGCGGCTGATCCAGGAGAAGGTCATCCTGTTCGTGGACGACAACCTCATCGGCACCCGCCGCGATCATCTCGCACAGTCCAAGGAGCTCTTCCGGGCGATGATTCGGGAAGGGCTGACCCGGCC
>JBEKLW010000463.1:0-3021 GCA_050008815.1 Bryobacteraceae bacterium | reverse complement strand
CGAGCGGGCGCACGCGAATCTATTCGGCGATGCGTTGGAAGGCGGAGAACCAGTGCCTCGCCGACGCCGTCAACCCCTGCGGGCGCTAGCCAAGACCCGGGTTTCTGATACTGGGGAAAGGGGTCGCCGCTGGCAATGGATCTCATCATTTTCGACCTGGACGGCACGCTGATCGACTCGAAGCTGGACCTGGCGCACTCGGTCAACGCCGCGCGCGCGCAGTTCGGCATGGAGCCGCTGGACCTGGACATGATCGGCGCCTATGTGGGCAACGGTGCACCGGTGTTGATGCGGCGGGCGATGGGGGCAGCGGCCAGCGAAGAGGATGTCCAGAAGGCGCTCGAGCACTTCCTGGTCTACTACGACGCGCATAAGCTGGACCACACACGCGCCTATCCCGGCATTCCGGAGGCCCTGGAGGAGCTCGACCGCAACGGGGTCCAAATGGCGGTGCTGACCAACAAGCCCGTGCGCTTCTCCACGCGCATCCTGGAGGGACTCGGCCTGGCGCGCCACTTCGCCCGGGTCTACGGCGGCAAGAGCTTCGGGGAGCGCAAGAAGCCGGACCCGATCGGGGTCCAGACGCTGCTCGAAGAGCTGGGAGTGCCGCGCGAGCGCACCCTGCTGGTGGGCGATAGCGCGGTGGACGTCCGCACGGCGCGTAACGCCGGCGTGACGGCCTGCGGCGTCGCCTGGGGCCTCCAGCCGGAGAGCTTCGCCGAGGACCCACCGGATATGATAGTGAATCGGCCCGAGGAGCTGGCCCGGGCCGTCATCGCCGAACGAAAGATCCGAGGTGCATTGAGATCATGACCTGCAAGCCGGGCACGAAGGCCCCCGCCACCGGCATCTACTGGTGCAGCGTCTGCAAAACGCCGGCCGTGTTCACCCGGGGCGAGGATCTGCCGGAGTGCAAGAACATGTGCGGCCGCGGCCGCTGGGAGCTGGTGCGGACCACCGAGGAGCCGGCGGCGCCAGAGGATTAGCCCGCATTTCTCACCAACAGCCTGCTGCCGCGCGCGGCGGCGCGGCGGGCCCCCGGCCGGCATAACGAACGTACGTTGCTCAGTGATCGTACGTACGCTAGAATGCAGGGTATGAAGGTCACGGCATCCAAGCTGCGAGAGAACATCTATACCCTGCTCGATCAAGTGTTGGAGACCGGCAGGCCGCTGGAGATCGAGCGCAAGGGAAAGCTGCTGCGGGTGGTGCCCGAGCAGCCGGCCTCCAAGCTGAGCCAGCTCAAGAAGCGGGGCGTCATGGTGGGCGACCCGGAAGACTTCGTTCACATGGACTGGCTCCCCTACTGGAGCGAGCTCAAGAAATGACTTACGTGGACACCCACGTCGTCCTCTGGCTCTACCGCAATGAACTGGAGCGGTTCAGCCCGGCCGCCCGGCGCCACCTGGAGGCCGACGAGCTGGTCGTGTCGCCCGCCGTCGTTTTGGAGCTGCAATTCCTTTACGAGGTGGGCCGGTTCAAGCCCGGGGCGCGGAAGATCCTCGAGGATCTCTCCGGCGATATCGGGTTAACGGTGTGCGAGCTGCCGTTCTCCCAGGTAGCGGGCGCCGCACTCGACCTCAGTTGGGTCCGCGACCCATTCGACCGGCTCATCGTGGCCAATGCCAAGGCCGCTCGCGCCCCCCTGATCACGAAAGATGAGACGATCCGCCGGCACTACGCAGCCGCGATCTGGTGATTGGCCGGCATTTCTCGCCACGACCGTGACAAGGCGCGATGAGAGGGCCGCAGTGGCTTGCCGGCAAGAAACGCGAATCAAGCGCCCAGCTCGCGCTGGATAGCGGCGGCGATGCGGTTGGCCGCCGCTTCCACCGCTCCCACTTCGGGGCCCTCCACCATCACTCGGGCGAGAGGCTCGGTGCCCGAGTACCGGACGAGCACCCGGCCGGCGTCACCGAAGGCCCGCTCAGCCGCGCGGATCGCCTCGGTAACCGCCGGCAACTCATCGAGCGGCCGCCGCACCTTCACGCGGACGTTGACCAGGCGCTGCGGGTAGACCTCCAGTTCCGCGGTGAGCTCGTCCAGGTCCCGCCCCTGCTCGAGCAGGATCTCAATGACGCGCAGCGCGGTCAGCAGGCCGTCGCCGGTGGTGCCGCTCTCCAGGAAGATCACATGGCCGGATTGCTCGCCGCCCAGCACCGCGCCCGAGCGCAGCATCTCCTCGAGGACGTATTTGTCGCCAACCGGCGTCCGCAGCAAGCGGATGCCCCGCGCCGCCAGGGCGCGCTCCAGGCCCAGGTTGGACATTACCGTGGCGACCACAGCCGGCTGGCCGCCGGGGCCCGAGAGCCGCCCCAGCGCATGCAGGCGGCGGGCCGCCATCAGCAGCACAGCGTCCCCGTCCACGATCCTGCCGCGGCGCGAAACGAAGATCGCCCGATCGGCGTCGCCGTCGAAGGCCACGCCGAGGTCCGCACCTTCCGCTAGCACCCGCTCGCGCAGCCCCTCGATATGCAGCGTGCCGCAGTCCAGGTTGATGTTGCGGCCGTCGGGAGCGCAACTCATGGCCTTCACACTGGCCCCCAGGCTCTCGAGCAGGCCCGGTGCGAGCGCGCTAGCGGCGCCATTGGCGCAATCGACGATGACTTCCAATCCCTCCAGCCGCCGCTCCATGGTCGAGACCAGGAAATCGACATAGTGGCGGTCGAGACTCGCATCGGCCGCCAGCGGGAACGGAACCGGCTCCAGGCCGCCTTCGAGCAGGGCGAAGATCTCCTGCTCGATGACCTGTTCCTCGGCATCGGGCAGCTTGTAGCCGGAGTGGCCGAAGATCTTGATGCCGTTGTCGCGGTAGGGGTTGTGGGACGCCGAGATCATCACCCCGGCGACGAAGGAGTTGGTCCGCGTCAGATAGGCCACGCCGGGCGTCGTGGCGACCCCGGCGAAGCGCACGCGCACGCCGCGGCGGCTCAGGCCGCCAGCCACCTGCGCGGCGATCCAGGGGCCGGACTCGCGGGTGTCCATGCCGAGGACGACCTCGGGCTGCGCCGCCAGCCGCAC
>JBEKLW010000462.1:0-3021 GCA_050008815.1 Bryobacteraceae bacterium | reverse complement strand
GCGATCAAGAGGTTTCGCATCGCCATCAAAGGCCCGCTCACAACGCCGGTCGGCGGCGGCATCCGCAGCTTGAACGTCACGCTGCGGCAGTTGCTCGAACTTTACGTCTGCTGGCGCCCGGTGCGCTACTACCCCGGCGTCCCTTCGCCGGTGCGGCGTCCCGAGCTGCTCGATGTCGTCATCTTCCGCGAGAACACCGAGGATGTGTACGCCGGCATCGAGTGGCGCCAGGGCACGCCCGAAGCCCGGAAGGTCATCGACTTCCTGAACAACGAGATGGGCCAGAACGTGCGCGCCGATTCGGGCATCGGCATCAAACCCATCAGCATCACGGGAACGAAGCGCCTGGTCCGGCGCGCCATCCGCTATGCCTTGGAACACGGCCATCGCAGCGTCACCCTGGTCCACAAGGGCAACATCATGAAGTTCACCGAGGGCGCGTTCCGCGACTGGGGCTACGAGCTGGCCCGCGACGAATTCGCGGAACAGACCATCGCCGAGAAGGATCTGGCGGGCGAGCCGCCTGCCGGCAAGGTGATCATCAAGGACCGCATCGCCGACTCGATGTTCCAGCAGGTCCTGCTCCGGCCGGAGGAGTACGAGGTGATTGCCACGCCGAACCTGAATGGCGACTACCTTTCCGATGCGTGCGCCGCGCAGGTGGGCGGCCTCGGCATGGCGCCCGGCGGCAACGTCGGCGACGGTTACGGCGTCTTTGAAGCCACGCACGGCACGGCGCCCAAGTACGCGGGCCAGGACGCCGTGAATCCCTCCAGCCTGATCCTCTCCGGCTCCATGATGTTCCAGCACATGGGTTGGCCGGAGGCCTCCGCCCTCATCGAGCGCGGCATCACCGAAACGATCCGGCAGAAACGCGTCACCTACGACCTGCACCGCCAGATGGACGGGGCGACGAAGCTCAAGACCAGCGAGTTCGGCGCCGCGATTGTCGAGAACATGCGGCCGGCGTAGCTGGGCGCGCCCTTAGAACGGCCGCATGAACTCCTGCGTCACCAGCAGGGTGCCGTCGGCGCGCAGTGCCGCGCCCACCCCCGTGTGCGTGAACCTGGGATTGAGGATGTTTCTTCGGTGCCCGGGGCTGGCCATCCAGCTCTTCACGGCGTCAGCACCCGGTTCTTCGTAGCCCTGCTCGCTGAAGATGTTCTCGGCGCAGTCACGCCAGAGGATCCCTGCCGCCGCTAGGCGCTTGGGCAGATCGCCCCGCTCCGGGTCATCGTGCGAGGTGAACCACTGGGCGGCCATCCGTCGCGAGTGACGGCCTGCTTCGGCGGCCAGAGGCTCGGACCAGCGCAGCTCGGCCAGGCCACGCACACGCCGCTCGGCGTTGACGGCTTGGAAGATCCGCCGCTCCAGCGCGCTCAGCTCCGAGCCGACAGAGGCCGGCCGCGCGCGGCTCGCCACCGACGCCAGCGCGACGCAGAGGAAGGCCAGCCACGAGCGGCGCATGTCCCCATTCTCGCTCATGGTCGCCCGGATGCTGGCATCCGGCCCCAACGGGGGGATATCACCGCCGTGCGCGTGCAGAGCGTGCTGGCCACGCACGCGCAGACCCTCCGTCCGGACTTGCTGGACCAGTTGCAGGTCAGCTTCCTGTGGCGGAAGTTCATCGACCAGCGCCCTGGCTGCGGCCACGACCACGCGGCGCGCCGGGTCGATGACCTCGGCCACGGCGCAGCCCGCGGC
The DNA here is from genome assembly GCA_050008815.1 of Bryobacteraceae bacterium. Classification (GTDB taxonomy): domain Bacteria; phylum Acidobacteriota; class Terriglobia; order Bryobacterales; family Bryobacteraceae; genus JBEKLJ01. The sequence continues at coordinate 1,317 of JBEKLW010000462.1, read as the reverse complement.
GTCTTTCCGCAGCTCGAAGAAGCAATCATCGACGAAGGTCTGGTTGAGCGCACCGCCGCCGGAGGGCGAGAAGTCGAACGGCGTGCCCGCCAGCGGCACAATCTGCCCGGTCGGGAACACGTCGTCATAGTTGTTCACCAGCGCGCGCACCTTCGCCGGGATACGAATCCGCGCCTGCCGGCGATCGCCGCTCGGGAGGACGAAGTAGGGATGCCAGCCAATGCCCATCGGCTCGGGCTCCTGGCTTCCACCTGGGAACGGTGTTCGCGGACCAGCACGGGTAATACTTGACCCTGACCGGCAATCAGGTTAACTTCGATCTTTCCGGGCGGGAGTCCCTGCCCGCATCCGCCGCGAAGGGGGTGTGGGTCGGGCTGATCCCCCCGGCTCAGCGGGCGCGTGCAAGAGGGCTGGGAATGAGGATGGCGCGAATTGGGCGTTGGCTCAAGCTCGAGGTGGATTGCCTGCCTGCTGCTGCTCGCCTCTTCAGCCGCCGCACAGACCGGTGGCGTCATTAGCGGAACGGTCAAGGACCAGACTGGCGCGGTGCTGCCGGATGCCGTGGTGCGCGTCGTCAACGAGGAATCCGGCGTCGCGATCACCGTCCGGACGAACGCGGCTGGGATGTACCGCGCCGCCTCGCTCAGCCCCGGAATCTACCGGCTGGAAGTGGAAATGCCGGGCTTCGAGCGCCTGGTACGGCTCAAGCTGCCGCTGGCCGTGGGGCAGATCCTAGCCGTGGACCTCGCTCTCCAGGTCGGCAGCCACAACGACACGGTGAATGTGGAAGCTTCTGCTTCACTGGTCGAAACCCAATCCTCCGATGTCACGCAGGTCATCAACCGCAGGATGGTCGCGGGCCTGCCGATGCCCAACCGCGCGGCCACCTCGCTGGTCGCGTTGGCGCCTGGCATCGTTATGGTCGATCCCGGCAGCGGCGCTGAGAACTACCCGGTGTTCAGCGTGGCCGGGGGCCGCGTGAGGAACCAGAACTTCACTTTGGACGGCGGCAGCGTCAACAACGCCGTCGGCCTCACGCGGCCGCAGCAGATGACCAGCCTGCCCATGGACGCCATGCAGGAGTTCCGCGTCATCAGCAACAACTACGCCGCCGAGTACGGCCACTCGACCGGCGGCATCATCAACCTCTCGACGCGCGCCGGCACCAACGAATTCCACGGCAGCATATTCGAGGACGCACGCAACGACGCCTTCGACGCGCGCAACTTTTTCGCGGCGCAGCGGACACCCATCCGCATGCACCAATTCGGCGCCTCCTTGGGCGGGCCGATCCGCAAGGACCGCACTCACTTCTTC
>JBEKLW010000461.1:0-4331 GCA_050008815.1 Bryobacteraceae bacterium | reverse complement strand
CCTCCGCCGCCGCGCGGCTCACGCGCCCGCTTACGTCGGTGGACTCGGCGCAGCTCGGGAGGATGCCGCGGTCGAGACCCAAACCGTCCATCATCTCGTAGGACCAGCGCCGGTTGACCACGTCGAACATGGAGGTGCCAGAGGCGTCGGAGACCTCGGAGGCGTACTCGCCGGTGAGCTGGAAGCGCAGGTAGTCCTTGGGCAGAAGCACCTTGCGGACGCGCTCGAAGTGCCGTGGCTCGTGGTCGCGCACCCACAGCAGCTTGGGCAGCGTGAAGCCGGTGAGCACCGGGTTGGCGGTGTAGCGGAGCACGTTCTCGCGGCCGATTTTGGCGTTGACGAAGTCCACCTGTGCCTGGCTGCGCTGGTCGCACCAGATGAGCGCGGGGCGGATGACCTGGCTGGCCTGATCGAGCAGACACAGGCCGTGCATCTGGCCGGAGAGGCCGATGCCGCGCACCTCCTTGCCGGTGATGCCGGCCTGGGCCAGGACGCCGCGGATCGCTTGCTGCGACGCGTCCCACCAGTTCTCGGGGCGCTGCTCGGCCCACAACGGCTGCTCCATGCGCATGTCCTCGTGCGGCGCCGTGAAGCCGGCCCGCACTTTGCCCTTGTCATCCACCAGCAGCGCACGGGTGCCGCCGGTGCCAACATCGATTCCCAACCAGTACATAAAGAAGAGGCCTCCTCGCGAATTTGGCCGCCTGCTCAAGCGGCGATCTTCTATCTTAGCGGGAATGGCGGGTGAGAATGCGGGCCAGGACGTCAGGGATCTCGAAGACGGCGCGATTGTCGATGGCGGCGGCGCGGGCGCGGTAGCGCGCGAGGTTCTCGCGCTCGATGAGCGTCCCGACGGCGTCCGCGATGCGGCGGAAGCCCGGCAGCACCACGCCGACCTCCTGCTCGATGACCCACTCGGTGTTGTAGCGCTCCTGCGGGAGCGTGCAGAGGTTCCGCTCGAGGATGACCGGGAGTTTCATGGCCAGCGCCTCGCTGATCGAGCCCGGTCCCGGCTTGCCGATGAAGAAATCCGAGAGGTGCATGTAATAGCGCACCTCGGAGGTGAAGCCCTCGACGTACTTCCGCATCCGGCCCGCCCGGGCGCTCAGCTTCGCCTGCAGCTTGCGGTTGTGGCCGCAAATGAGAATGAGCTGCACGCCCAAGCCGGAGCGATCCAGGCGGTCGTGGATCTCCAGCATCACCGGGCTGCCCTGGCCGCCGAAGAGAACCAGGCCGGTGGGCAGGTCCGGATCCAGGCCGAGGCGCAGGCGTTCGGCGCGGCGGTCCGCGGTGATCGGCTCATAGAAGCGCGGGTGGAGGATCATGCCCGAGACGCGGAAAATGCGGTCGCCGGCATGGCCCAGCGCGCGCGCCTGCTCGACGGCCCGGGCCGAGCCGCAGATCAGGCACTCGGACTCGCGCTCCATCCAGAAATGTGGCGGGTAGTCGGCCAGGTCGGTAAGGATGGTCGCGACCGGCGTGCCGGGGAGCGCCTTGCTGAGGCTTTCCGCGATGGCGCGATTGAAATTCGGAACTAGCGAAACGACCATGTCCGGCTGGTCCGCCCTCCAGAACCGCTCCAGCAGGCGCACCTGCTTGGGGTGGTACAGGCGGATGAGGACGTGCATGCCGGCCAGCATTTGGGCCGCGCCGAGCGTCCAGCCTCGCTGGACGAGCTGGTTGTAAACGTCCTGGAGGCGCAGGCCGAGGTACTTGCGGAAGATGTCCAGCGGGTCGAGAAGTTCCTGGAGGTTGACCAGGCGGACGTCCCAGGGGCGCTGCTGTTGCTTAATGGCCAGGGAGAGCGCGGTGGCGGCGCTGCGGTGGCCGCCGCCGGCGTCGAAGTAGAGGAAGTCCAGCTTCATGGACCAATAGCCGACAGCGTTCAGCTATCAGCTTACAGCCGCGCGGGTGCCGGGGGCGCCGGTCGGGCTTTGACGTCCCGCCGCGGGCCCGCGAGCCGCTACTTCGCTAGCGTGGCAACCAACCGGGCCAGGTTGTCATTGAACTCCCTCGGCCGCTCCAGTTGGAGGAAGTGGCCGGCGTCATCCATCAACACCGCGTCGTAGTCGGCGTACTTGCGGTTGATCTCAATCATGGTTGGCGGCGCGAAGGGCGGTTTCGCGTTGATGCCCCGGATCGGCACGCCGGCCGAGGCGAGCAGCTTCTTCTCATCGAGGTTTGGGGAATCCTGGAAGAGCGCCAGGGCTACGGTGGGACTCGCCGCCTGCGCTTTCCTGGCCACCCACTCTCGAACGGCCGGGTCCGAGGTTTTCGCGAACATGGACCCCATGAACCCGGCCATGGTGCCGGGGAAGTCGGCCTTGAGCTTGGCGGCGATCGGCGCCATCATCTGGGCCGTCATCTGAAACTCCGCGCTCTGCAGCGTGTCAACCAGGATCACGCCCGCCACCCGGCCGCGCAGTAGCCTGGCGGCTTCGAGTGCCACCGGCCCTCCCATCGAGTGCCCCACGAGGATGATCCTCTTGAGCTTCAACTTCTCGGCAACGAGCCGGACGTCGTCGGCCAGCCCGAGGATGGTCCAGTTCTTCCGGTTCCGGCCGGATTCGCCATGGCCGGCCAGGTCGAGTGTCACCACGCGATAGCGGTCCGCGAAGACATCCACCTGATTGCGCCAGAACGAGCGATCGCAGGACCAGCAGTGAACAAACACTAAGGCGGTCTCGCCCCGGCCGCGCACGTCGTACACGATCCGAACGCCGTCGGGAGCGGCGACCGTGCCGGTCTTTACATTGGGAGCCGCGGAGGCCGCTGCCGCGGCCACGAGAACCAGAGAGGGGACACACAGCAGGGTCTTGAGCATGTACCTACTGTAAACGTATTCCGAAGGCGTGGTGGAAGGCTCTCCGCGCTAAAGCACCACCTCGATGAGGTGCTTCTCGACGGGGTGAGCCCGCAGGCGTACTTGAACAGTACGTCGAGGACTCACCCCGAGCGCAACGCAGAAGATGCCGGCCTCCCGCAAGCCGCAGCCGAAGGCGTGTGAGAAGGTCGGGCTAATTTCGGACTATCCTGGAAACGTCATGGCCCTGCGGAGCTTGCTGCTGTACCTGTCGCGCCACCAGAGGCTGCGTCGCTGGATGGAGACGTCGCCGGCGGCCGCTGGCCTTACGGCGCGCTTCATCGCCGGGCTGAAGCTGGAGGACGCGCTGGCGGTCGCCGAGCGGCTGGGGCGTGAGTGCATCCTGACGAGCCTGGACCATCTGGGCGAGAGCGTCACCTCGCTGGAGGAAGCGGAGGCGTCGCGGGAGGCCTACGTTGGCATCCTCCACCGGCTGGCCGGGCGCGGGCTGGAGGCCACCGTCTCGATCAAGCTCACTCAGTTCGGCCTGGCGCTCTCGGAGGAAGCCTGCCGGGCCAACGTGGGGCGGCTGGTGAGCGAGGCGGCGCGGCTGGGCAAGGTGGTCGAGATCGACATGGAGTCGAGCGACTGCACCGAGCGCACGCTGGAGATTGCCCTGGCCATGCACCAGGCGCACGGCAACGTGCGCGCGGCGGTGCAGGCCTACCTCTACCGGAGCGAAGGGGACATCGAGCGGCTGTGCGGCCTGGGGGTGCCGGTGCGGCTGTGCAAAGGCGCGTACCGGGAGCCGCCGGCGATCGCCTATCAGAAGAAGAGCGCGGTGGATGAGAACTACGTCCGGCTGATGAAGGCGCTGCTCGAGCGGGGCCGCTATCCGGGCCTGGCGACGCACGATGAGAGGATCATCGACGAGGCGCACCGCTTCACGCGCGAGCGCGGGATTCCGCCGGAGCGGTACGAGTTCCAGATGCTTTACGGCATCCGGCGGGACCTGGAGCGGCGGCTGGCGCGGGAGGGCTACCGGCTGCGGCTCTACGTACCTTACGGGGAGGCCTGGTACCCGTACTTCATGCGGCGGCTGGCCGAGCGTCCGGCCAACGTGCTGTTTCTGCTGAGGAACCTGGTCAGGGGCTAGCCTGCGAGGGCGGTATTGTTGCCGCCGGTCTGCTGGTGGGAATGCCGGCACGTCCGGAACGGATCCGCAAGACGGAAATGCCGGCATGGCAGCCTGGAAAGGCCGCTCCACGCGCACCCGCAGGTGAGCCGGCAGGGGATGCCGTCGCGGCGGTTCGTGAGACAATAGACACGGAGTGGCGTTTCGCATTCAGGTGCCCAGGAAGGCCCGCTGGGCCCGCATATTCTTCCACCCGGCGGGACGGGTTATCTTCGGCGTCTCCGGCGCGTTGGCGCTGATCTTTATGTCGAGGGGGCGAGGATGAGAGTTTTCCAATCAATTCGCCGGCGTGGAATGCGCTCGTACTACACGCAAGGCGTTGCCGAGGTCGTT
>JBEKLW010000460.1:0-3038 GCA_050008815.1 Bryobacteraceae bacterium | reverse complement strand
CTGGCGTGCCTCTGCGCGTGGCGCTGGAGGGTCGTGTCGCAGTCAAGCGTGTGGGCGACCCGATCCAGGGACGGCTGGTGGACCCGGTTTACGTCTTCGATCGGGTGGTCCTTCCGGCCGGGACCGTAGTGGAAGGGCATATCGCCGCAATCGGCGGAGTCCCCGCCCGCCGGCGCCTCACGGCGATCCTGTCTGGCAACTTCACACCGCCGCGGGAGGTTCGTGCGCAGTTTGACGCCTTGGTGCTGAGCGACGGTTCGCGGCGGTCTCTTCGCACTTCTCTCGCGCGCGGAACGGCGCACACCATGCGTATCGCAGCGCAACGGAACAAGCAGGAAGCGCACAACTCCGCTCTCGCAGGCGCTCGAGACCGGTTCGAAGGAATGGACCGGTCCGTGACTCGCGCCTTCACGGCGCCGGGCAAGATGAGCCGACTCAAATCCACTTTGCTCGGCATGCTTCCCTATCACCGGCAAGCCTGGCAGGCCGGGACGCTTCTCAATGGCGTGTTGCAGGAACCTCTGACGGGCCTGCCGCCGGGCCAGGTCGAAGCGCGAACCGATCGTCCTGCCGTTGCCGAACCCGAGGCTCAGGAGGTTGACGCGCGCCTGCTGACTCCCATCAGTTCCGCGACGGCCCGGAGAGGAGCGCCAGTGGAAGCGGTCGTGACCCGGCCCCTGTTCTCGGCCGAGCATGGCCTGCTGATTCCGGAAGGCAGCCGCCTTCTCGGGGATGTCGTGGCGGCGCAGCCTGCTCGCCGCTTTCACCGCAACGGAAAGGTGCTTTTCGTGTTCCGCCAGATCAAGCTGCCGGCGGGCGCCGTGCAGGGCATCCAAGGCTACCTGGAGGGTGTGGAGGCGGACTTCGACGCCCACCTGGCCCTCGACTCGGAAGGGGCCGCGCGCGCCACCAGCCCGAAGACCCGGTTCATTTTCCCAGCCATTGCGGTAGCTGTCGCCGGCCTGTCGCTTCATCAGGACTATGATGCCCAGGGCATTCCCGACCAAGACCTGGCAGGCCGCGCCGAATCAGGGGCCGTCGGACTCGGGTTGATTGGCACCGTGTTGGCGCAGGCCTCCCGCAGCCTGGCTTCGGGCATCGCCTTCAGCGGTGCTGGGTTCAGCGTTTACTCGAACTTCATCGCGCGAGGACAGGACGTGGTCTTGCCGGTGAACACGCCGGTCAAAGTCAGCCTCAGGGCGCGCGGCGGCGCTGCGTCTCCGGGACCGAACGGGTCTGGAGGCTGGTGAGGACGCTGGCGCGAATGGCGTCGGCCCGAGCCGCCTGACCGGGACGCTTGAACGATCCCATGAGGCGTCCAGCGAGGGCAGTCCCTCGAACGCTAGCACGGCGCCCGCCCGCGGCTTGGCGCGGTCGCAAAACTCCGGGGCGACTTTCCGCACCAGGCCGGCGATCGATGGCGACAGCGACAGACCTTCGATGCCGCCACCCGGCCGTAGGACGCGCCCACGCCTTCGAGCGCCTTGTCCAAGCGTTGGAACGTCCGCCGCGCGTCCGCATCCTGGAATCCGAACCCGAGTTGGGTCCCCATCCTGGACGACTTTAGAACTGTGGCGCTCCACCTTGTACATTGTCACAAGAGAGACAGGCGAGCCAGAGACAATTCGTGCGAGGGTGCGTCGCTTCCGGCGGCACCCCTAGGTCCGATGTCGGCCAACTTCCGGGTGGCCGAGAATTACCGTCCGGAGTCGTCGGATCGGCGGCGCACCGGCCCGTTATACGGCCATTGAGGCTCACTGGTGAGATGGAGGTTTTGCAGCAACAATGGTCTGGGGGTGCCTTGCCGTTCCCGCCCTCGCTACGAGTACGGATCGGGAGTGCCCGGAGGCAGCCGCACGAGCCGCCGGAGGCGGTCGATAAAGGGCTTCCACCGCGGGTCGCGCCGGAGGGCAACAGACTGGGGATCGTACGGCGTGCGATAAACCAGCGAAGGAGTCCGCTGCTCAAGGGCTCGATCGAGAAGCCGGAAAGCCTCATCCATTCGACCGAGCCCTGAATACACCACCGCAAGAGAATACGGCGAGATGTAGCGTTTCTGCGACGCCTGCTCCATCTCGGCCAGAATCTTGCGGGCGTCAGCTCGGCGCCCTGCCAGCCCGTATGCCAGACCGAGGGGAGCGAGGACGGCCGCAGGGCGCTCGGGGTGGAGCAGCTCGAGCGCCGCCTCGAACTCGCGCACGGCCTGGCTCGGCTGCCCGAGAAGGAGTTGGGCGAATCCCATTTGCCAGGGGATGATCCAGAGCGTTGGGTTCCGCCGGCGTGCCCGCTCGCCCTCCTCAAGTGCCCGTCCCGGCCGTCCCTGATACAGCCACCACGCAACTAAGTTGATGTCGTTCCAGGGCGAAAGTGGGTCGAGTTCGCGGGCCCGGTCAATGTGCTGGCGTGCTTCGTCAAGACGGAGAAGCGGCATTCCGCCGAGCATCTGGCCATACAGATTGTGGGCGGCCGCGTAGCCCGGCCGCAGTTCGATGGCCCTTTCAAAGTGCCGCTGCGCCTTCGCGAGATCCCATTCCGCGTCGATGGCGATGATCGCTCGCGCTTTGTGAGCGTCCGGGAGGTTTCCGTCGAGCTGCAACGCCTTCTCGGCCGCCGCGATCGCCCTGTCGCGCACGTCCCCCGGGGCGACGAACTCGAACCCTACGGCGGCCAATGCCCACAGGGCTTCGCCTAATCCCGCCCACGCTGGGGCGTAGGTCGGATCCCGGTCGATCGCCTTCTGGAAGAGCTCGATCGCCTGATGAAGCTCCCCCTCGCGGGTGGCGTACTCGAGCGTCGCCTTCCCTTTGAGCGTGGCGTCGTAGACCTCGGGATCGACCCGGCGGGCGGTCTTGAGTCGCTCGCTCTCCTGCGGCGTTACTTGGACCCGGATCTCGCCCGCAATCGCCTGCACCAGCTCCGACTGCAGTGCCAGCACGTCCGTCATCTCACGCTCGTAAGTGCTCGCCCACACGTGCCGGTCTTGCCGCGCCTCGATGAGCTGGGCCGTGATCCGCACCCGGCTTCCAGAGCGCATCACA
>JBEKLW010000046.1:0-9981 GCA_050008815.1 Bryobacteraceae bacterium | reverse complement strand
ATGCCCAGCGCGAACAGCTCCGTCACCAGGCCAGCGGTCACCAGGTTCACCGGCAGCGTTCGGCCCGCGCCCCGAATAGCGTGAAGCGCAGCCAGAACCGCGGCCTGCGGGCCCTTCTGGTTCACCGCGCCGCGGCCCACCATCACTTTCCCAAGGCCCGGCCGGTCCACCAGCGCCGCCGCCCAGGGCGGCGAAGACCACTCCGCCGGGTCGACCTGCTTCACGTCGTACATGAAGTAAAGCCCCAGCGTGCGGGGAGCGCCGGCATCCAGCGTGGCGAAGATGCCGGGCAGGCCCGCGGTGGGCACCCTGACCGCTTGCCCGAAGCCCGCTTCGCGCAGCAGCCGCAGCGTCAGCTCGCAGCCCTCCTCGACACCCCTGTTCTCGGCGGCGATCGACGGCTGCCGGATCCACTCCTGGAGCCGGCGCACCACCTCGTCGTGCCGCTTCTCGATCTCCGCGCGGATGGAGCCGAGCTCAGCCGTGTCAGCCCGCCCCCGGCCAGACCAGGCCATCGCCGCCGCCCCGCCGGCGACACCTTGCAGAAACGCTCTTCGATCCACTGCCATGTGTCTGTCCCCCAAGACTCGATGGATACCATGAGCGTACCAGAATCGCTCGGACACACTGGCTGAAACGCCGGGACAGGCGGTCCCGGCTGCGCGCCGTGTGGAAAGCAGATCCAGTTCGTGGAACCGTTGGCGGAGCCGCTCCCGCTCATCGGCTTTCTGGGTGTACTGACAGGCGGCAGCGGCTGAGCCGCTGCAAGTCACACTGTAGCGCCAGTCCGTGACGGTACCAACGGCTCGTTCTCAGTCTCACTGCGTGCTCGCCGCGGCACGCACCACCGTCGTGGGGACGACTTCGTCCCCCTCCACGTGGAGGTCCAATTTCTTCTGCCACAGTCTCACGAGCTCGCGGGGATCGCCCTCGATCTGGGGGGCATTGGGATCATCGCCGAAGTCGACGATCTCGGGCCGGACGTAGCCACGCGTGACTCTGAGGATGGTCCGGAGAGCCGCGCCCGCAGGGTCGAGCCAGTAGGCTCCCGTCCAGGCGCCATGGAGCTGCCGGCTGACTCTGGGCGTGAGTACGGAACCGTCAAATGACAACCAGTGGACCCAGGAAGGCGTAGCCACCAGAACCCCGGTCTGGTTGCGGTTGAAGGCGATCTCGCGAATCTGGCCCTGAATCTGGTATTGCGCCACAACCTTCATGGTCCGCCAGTTCCAGATGCGCAGCTTGCCGGCGGCCTGGGTGGCCAGCAAGGACGAATCGGGGCTGAACGTGCTGGCGTCGACCCTGGCTTCGTGCCACAACAGAACCATCCTCCCGGTTGCGATGGTGAAGACCTCGGCCACGCCGCCCTCCGCACCCGCACAAGCGACGTATCGGTCATCGGGGCTGAACGAGACCTTCGCGCCTGGCGAGGGGATGGTTCGGTGCAGTGTCATCGCAGCCCCGGTGGCGGTCCTGATCAAAGTGAGCGAGTCGCCTTTCAAGCTGAGCGCGTAAGCGCCGGTCGGGCTGAACGCATCCACGCTATTCGGGACAGCGGTACGGTGGAGCGGCCCGGCGGCGCCGTCCCAGGAAATGAGGCTGCTGTCCGAGCCCACCAGAACGAGCTGGCCATCTTCGCTGAATGCGATTTTCCGGGGCGCTTCCTGCGGGTCTAACGGGACTTTCGCGAATTTCCCGCTCACCAGGTCCCAGACCTGCGCGAAACCGCGGCCGGCCGCCGCGAGACGATTTGCGCCCGGTGAGAGTGCGAAAGCCGTAACGGGTGCGCCGGCATCGAACCGCCTGCTCCGGTCCATGCCGGGGATCGTGCTTGCCACGCGGATCGTGCCTTCGGACTCCAAAACGGCGAACCGGCTGCCCTCCGGATCGACCACCGCGTCTCCAACACCAGGTTCCAGGGAGGAGAAGGCTGAGCCGGCGGTAGGAACCCAAAGACGCGCGACCCCGCTCCGGTCGCACGTGAGGACGAACTGTCCGTTTGGGCTGACCCGGTAACTCCGTATCGTTTCCCAATCCAGGGGATGATCGAGCGGCCGGCCGCCCGCGACGTCGTACAGCATCAGCGAGCCCAGGCTGAAGCGCTGGAGGGCGCTCTTGCCATCCCGCAGCAGCGCCCAAATGGGAGTGTTGGCTCCGGCGATGCGGACCGGCTCGCCGATCGGTTTGCCCGCGGCCGGGTCCCATTGCCGGAAAACGTACGCGCGATTGGTGGCGGAGTTCGACGGATCGTCGCTGAGCGTCATCAAGACCCTGCTGCCCGCAAAGGCGACGCGCCGCACGGGGCCAGCGTGGATCAAGGGCGGACCAATCGGCGTACCGCCGACCGTCCAGACGCGGGCGGTGGAGTCTTGGCTGGCCACGGCAAAGACGTTGCCATCGGCATGGAACGCGATCCGGGTGACCGCACCCCCGTGCTGCAAGGGGGGGCCGATGCGGCGCCCCGTGGCGGTGTTCCATAGCTGGACGGCGCCCTGGCGGTCGCCCGTGACAGCAAACCGCCCATCGGGGCTGAAGTCGACGGCGGAATAGCTTCCCTCCGTCGGCCTAGCAGTGACGGAGTTCTTGTCGAACGCGGTCCAGGTGACCAGCGGACCAGCGCGGCAGGTGACGAGCAGTCTCTTGCCGTCCGGCGCAAAGTCGATGGTTTCGACCGCGCATTTCTGAATCGTGACGGGGCCGCTTCGAACGGGGCCGGCTGCGGTCCAAATCTGAACTCGCGAAACCGCATTGCCGCGCGATCCATCGGCGCGGGGCTCCGAAATGCCGACGGTCACCAGCGTCGCTTTGTCGAGGCTGAGTGCGATGCGATCCGGGCGCTCCGGGATATTCCAAAAATTGGCGGCAACCCGTCCGGAGTCGACCTCCCAGGCGCGCACGACGAACCCCGGCAGGCTCGTGCGATCCGCCGTTGAACCGTTTGGGGCATCGGGGTCCGTGGTAGGCGAAGCGCCGGAGCCGCCGGAGGCAGTGACCGCCAGTTTTCCGTCGCGGGTAAACGCCAGCGCGACAACCGGGCTGTCGTGCCGGAAGGTGAACAGAAGCTGCTTTGGATTGAAAGCGACTCTTGCCGCGGCCCGCCGGCGTTCGGCGGAAGGCGAAACTGCGAGCGCGGCCAAGCGAAGCACGACCGCCTCGTCACGGCTTCCCTGCAGCTCGGCGTAGGCCGCGCGCTCATCGAAGGACCTGGCCCGGGTTAGGAACTTCTCGGCCCCGACTAGGGACTTCTCAGAGAGGTAGAAGTTGTAAAAGAGCACGGCCACGACGGCCGCGACGGCCGCGACGAGAAGGGCGCAAACCACGCCCCACCGGGTGCGCTTGCGACGTCGCTCCTGGTACGCCTCCTTCCAACGATACAGGATGGGAGCATACATGTCGTGATAGAGTTCGTACCAATCCTGGTCCTGGCGCTTCCAACTCCGAAGGATGTGGGAGCTCTGCAACCGCTGCAACGTGCCTTGAAGCAAGTCGTCGTGGCGCAGGCGCATGAGCCTGGCGAGGTCGGTCGAGGAGTACGCGCGCTTGGCTCCCTGGCTCGCCACAAGATAGTCCAGCGCTCTGGCGGCGATGCGCTGCTGCCGGCCGCTGAGGTGCTGTAACTGGTCCTTGCAGAACTGCTCCAGGATATCGGCGGCCGGGGATGTCGATGGGTCGAGCGCCGCCTGGCGTGCGGCGTAGTCGGAGAGGAACTTGAACTCGCCATCGGCGGAGGGCTGGGCATCCCAGAGACGCTGACACACAAGTTGGAGATACGGAAGGAACACCGACTCGCGGCTGACGTGGCGAACTTGCGAGCCGGCCGCCCGGATCTCGACCTTGGAAAGGTCTTGAACCAACTGCCGGAGGCCGGCATCATCGACCGCCACGGGTGCGCAGGTGCGCCGAACGATGTCCTCGGCGGCGGGCGGCTCCGGGTTTTTCAGGCGGTAATAGTTGGCGAAGAGATCGGGGATATGGTTGTCGAAGAAGCTGAGGTTCCCGAGGAACTCCTCGCGCATCGAGAAAACCACGCGTACGGGGAGGCTGGAATTGACGACGGCGGCCACCTGCTCCCGGAACTCGAGGGAGCCGCTGTAGTAATCCGGGTTCTGGAACAACTCCTCGAACTGATCGAGGATCACAATCCACTGCCCCGGCTGGCGCTGGAAGAACTGCAGCAAAGACTCCGAAGGATCGGCGCCGATGGATTTCTTGAGCGCGCCGAGGGGATCCGCCGCGGGCCACTCGCGGTGGTAGCGGATGCAAAAACGGCCGGGGTGCCGCTGTTCCAATTCGGGGATCAGCTTGGCTTCGAAGAAGGAAGTCTTGCCGACGCCGGAGCCGGCGAACATCAGCGTGGTCCGCGCGGCGAAGATGCGGTCCTTCATGAACAGGAAATCGGCGTCGCGCCCGAACAAGCGAGGGTAATCGTCGCGGCCGTAGGATTCCAGGCCTTTGAACGGATTCGGGGCCGGACCGCTCATGATGGGATGGGCACTCCGCCCTGGCTGCGGACCCCGGCGCTGAATTCGTCCAGACCGCTCAGTATGAGGATGATGTTCTTCTTGTCGAAGTAGGTCCGCTCGAATTCAGACAGGGCCCGCGTGACCGCATAGTCCTGAATATCTTCTCCAGTGCGCCGGACGACCGTCTCGTAGATGCTGCGGACATTCCAGTCGCTGAAGCTGTAGCCCAGGAACAGGATGGTCTTGCCGGGCAGCAGCGCTCCCACGTGGCTCGGAATGATCTGCGTTGCGTGGGAGATGAAATCCACGTAGTCCTCATCCGTGATCACCAGCCCGTCTTGCTCGTCCTTCAGGTCCGGGGCGAGGCAGCCGTGCATCTTGTACAGAATGACCAGCGAGCGGCTCCCTTTCTTCAAATTGAATTGGTCGGGCGATTGTGGTGGGTTGAGTTCCGTCAGACCCTGCAGTTCGTCGGCCGGCATCTGCGCGAACCGCGTATAGAACTTGCGCTCCTTGCGGTTCATGCGAACAGCCGCGAAAGGGACTTCCAGCTCCTCGAGCGCCCGTTCCATCAGGCAGTCGTAATTGGTCGTGATGATCAGGTAGTCTTCCCAACACGGCTTCGAGGTCAGGTGGTGGTGGGCGGCGCGCGCCATGAGCCGATGCGTTTCAGTGGGAGTGGTCTTGTTGCTAAAAACCTGCTGGAGCCATTTCCAGAGGTCCTCTCGCTTGGAGTGGCATTCGTAGTAGCTTGAGATGCTCGTGAGCGGATCGGTCGGGCTGGCCACCCTGGTGCTGCGAATGAACAACTGGAGCATCGGCAGGAGTTGGGCGGCGCCTCGGGCTGCCGATTCCGGCGGCAGCAGTTTTCGGTCCCGGATGGCCGGCAAAGCCGTCTCTTCGAGCGCCCGGTAGGGCGCCAGCAGCGAGAAGAGTTCAGCCAGTTCCCAGCCAAAGGGAGGATAGGGTTGCGACTCGAGCGAGCTAATCAAATTCTCTCGCGATGGCGGAGCGCCGTTGAGCTTCTCCCAGGCCTGCATCCACAGCGCAGTGCGGATCCCAAACTCGAGATACAGCCGGGCTTTGTCCTCGGTCAGGTCAAGCAGCGCGCAGATCTGGCTCATGACCTCCGGCGTGGGGAACGCCGGATCGGGCGTCTTCTCGTCGGAATGCCGCGCGGAGACGGAAACCCCGGCGCCGAGGAACGGAATCACCTCTTGAACGCCGGAACCGGGGAACAGTTTCGGCGCAAGGTCCCAGTACCGAATTTTGTCGTCCTTCCAGACCTCGGCCATTCGACCTCAAGATAGTATAGTATGGTTTCCCGGACGTGGGAAGGGCGAATAGCACTCGGGCGGGCCGATAAATGGAGGGAATAAGGCGATGAAAGCTGAGGAAATCGAGAAGGTTTTCTACGCGGGCAGAACGTCTGGATCGCTTTCGGCGAGGACCCGAACAAGCGGTTTGAGCTGCTGCTGACGCCGCACACCCGGAGCGACACCCCTGTTCTCGGCGGCGATCGACGGCTGCCGGACCCACTCCCGGAGCCGGCGCACCGCCTCGTCGTGCCGCTTCTCGATCTCCACGCGGATGGCGTCGAGGTCACCCGTGCCCGCCCCCGGCCAGACCAGGCCATCGCCGCCGCCCCGCCGGCAACACCCCACAAAGACGCTCTGCGATCCACTGCCATGAGTTCGTCCCCCAAGACTCGACGGATACCATGAGCGTACCAGAATCGCTCGGGCACACTGGATGAAAAGGCGGTCTCGGCTGCACGCGGCTTCACGCGCCGCCGCTGCTTACCGGTGGGAAGGATTTGAGCTGGTACGCCCGGCGTGATTTGAACACGCGACCTCTTGCTCCGGAGGCAAGCGCTCTATCCAGCTGAGCTACGGGCGCATCCGTACTGATTGTAACCCGCCGAGCGGCCCTCTGGCCGCCGAAAACGCGCCTGCGCCGTCGTCCGTCCGTGAGCCGGCGCGACCTCCGCCGATCCCGGGCCTCCCCCAATTACCCAGATCACCTTCCTGGCATGCCGTGCTCACTACCCCGGTGGACCGGTGCAGGTGCTTGTCGGTTTCTTCCCCGCCCGCGCGGCCTTCCCCCAGTTTCAGCGGGGTCGGCGTCCACATCTTCACTTTCGAGGCCTGCTCAAGCTTCACTCGCGTTACGGGCTGCCAAGTCGCTCACCGGCCAAATGCCGGTTTTGTCACAAGGCTTCGATCCGGCCGGTTCCCCGGCCGAACCGCTTGTCAGCTACCACGTCCTACCGACAACTGCGTGGGTGGGTCCTTCCCCCACCGGCGATCTGCGCCCTCGGGGCGCACTGAAACATCCGGGCTGACGGCAGCCGGAACCGCTCTGGTTCGGGGACAGCAGAAATCTGCGAGTTGGTCAAGCGGCGCAGAACTCTTCCATCGACCGCGTCTCGCGGGGAAATGCGCGCAGAAGAGCTTGGTCGTGGGTGACGCAGACGACGCCCAACGACTGTGCCAGAGCGATGAACTCGGCGTCGTATGCCGTCACGCTGTGGGCCGCTGCGAGCGACAAGCTCTTCATCCAATCAGGCTCCTGCTCAGCGTCTCCGACCAGCCTGACCGCCTCCGACCAGAGCCGTTCCGCAATGGCCAGCCTCACGGTGCCGCGCCTCAGGATGTTTGCCAGCACATTGAGAAACTCGTACCGCCAAAGGACCGGAATCCTCCACTCCGGGTCCAGTTCTCTGACGCGCCGCGCCAAGCGGGTCAGCGGGGATTCCACGATCGCGTAGACGACAATGTTGGTATCGACGACGATCATGCGCGTCCTTCGCGCTTGGCCCGATTGATGAATTCGTCGTCGATCGCGAAACCGACGTTGACCGGCGGCGGAAGCTCTCCAATCCGCGCCGGTTGCGTCAGCCCTCGCTCGATGAGCCGAATCGCCTCGCGGTTCATGCTCCGGCCGTTGCGCGCTGCCCGCTCCCTCAAACGCCGGTGGATGTCTTTCGGAACAGCCTTCAGAAGAATGTCAGGCATGATACTACCATTTTACTACCAAAACGGTATCGCGGGCCGCCCAGAGACGGTGTCCATCGCGTTCCCTGGAGGGGTCTGCAACCCCTTGGCCGTGGCTGACGCTGCCGGCCGCGCCGGGGCGGGAAGCAGGGAGCCTGGCTCAGTTCCTTCACCGTCCGAGTGCCCTCGGGGTTAACCTGTCAGGGCGGGATGCGGGTGAACTGGTTGCGGTAAGGTGAAGCTGATGGCCGAGAACCGGCGTGAGTTGCTCAGCGGCAACGAAGCGGTCGCGCTGGCGGCGCGGCATGCCGGCGTGGCCCTCGGCAGCGGCTATCCGGGCACCCCCTCGACGGAAATCCTGGAGCGGTTCTCCGCCCTGGGCGGCCGGGCGCAGTGGGCGCCGAACGAGAAGGTGGCGCTCGAGGTGGCCATCGGCGCCTCCTACGCCCACGCGCGCACGCTGGTGACAATGAAGCACGTCGGGCTGAACGTCGCCGCCGACCCCCTGTTCACCGTGCCTTACACCGGCGTTTCCGGCGCGCTGGTGATCGTCTCGGCCGACGACCCCGGCATGGCCTCCAGCCAGAACGAGCAGGACAACCGCCACTACGCCGTCGCGGCCGGCGTTCCGATGCTCGAGCCGTCGGATTCGCAGGAAGCCTACGAGCTCGCTTTGAGGGCCATCGAGATCTCCGAGCGCTGGAGGCTGCCGGTGCTGCTTCGGATGACCACGCGGGTGTGCCATTCCAAGAGCATCGTGCGCGCCGGCGCAGCGTTGGCCTCCGCCCCCGGGCCACCCTCCTATGAGCGCGACATCGCCGGGCGCGTGATGATCCCGGCGAACGCGCGGCCGGCGCACCGCCGTCTGCGCGCCAAACTCGCCCAGATTGCCGAGTGGAACGAGGCTTCCGGACCCCACCGGGAGATCGAGGGCGATCGCTCGCTCGGCATCATCTCTTCAGGCGTGGCTTTCCTCCACGCGCGCGAAGCGGCGCCGGAGGCCGCCATGCTCAAGCTGGGCATGACCTACCCGCTGCCGCTGGAGACGATCCGGCGCTTCGCGCGCGGCGTCGCGCGATGCGTGGTGATCGAGGAGGGCGACCCCTACCTTCTCGATGCGATCCGCGCCGCGGACGTCGCCGTCGAGGGCAAGCCGGAGATGTACCGCTTCGGCGAGCTGAACGTCGGCCGCGTGAAGAAGATCCTGGCCCGGGACGAGTCGCCGGAGGAGGCGGCGCCGCCCGGGAAGCCGCCCGAGCTGTGCCCGGGCTGCCCGCACCGCATTGTCTTCGGCGCGCTGCGCAATCTCGGCTGCATCGTCTCGGGCGACATCGGCTGCTACTCGCTGGGCGCGTTGCCGCCGTTTGAGGCGATGGAGACGCTGGTGGCGATGGGCGCCCTCGAGCCGCTCGACGGCTATCTCAGCCGTCCCGGCAGTCCGAAGAAGGAGCAGTTCGTCGAGGGGGCGTGGGACTTCTCCGTCTATGGCGGGAAGCTGTACACCATCCCGATCCGTGCCGTCTCGTTCGGCTTGCTGGTCCGGGAGGACCTGCTGAACGCCGCCGGGATGAAATTGACCGACCTCAAGACGTGGGACGATCTGAAGAAGGCCGCCAAGGCCATGACGAAGGGCAACGTGTACGGCTACACCTACGCGCTGGGGCAGCCGCGCTTCGCTTGGCGGGAGGGACCCTATATCGCGGGATACAGCAACGACGTGGACCTCTCGGACACGAGCGACGCCGCCAAGGCGAAGTATCTCGAGGTACTGCGTCTCTTCAAGGATCTCTACCCCTCGATGTCGCCGACGACGAAGGTGATGGGCTTGCGGGACGCGATGCAGGCCTGGGCCCTGGGGAACGCGGCGATGTTCGCGACCGGGGACTACGTCGTCGCGAACGTGTACCCCATCAATCCGAAATTCCTGGCGTCCACCCGCGCCGTCGCCTTCCCCAAGGGCCCCTCGGGAAAGCGCTCCGGCGGGATTATCTCCAACGTGGGGTGGGCAATGTTCAAGGGCAGCAAGCACAAGGAGGAGGCCTGGAAGGTCCTCAGCCTCTTCACGAGCCTGGAGAACCTCACGGAGGAGTCGGCCATGCTGAACACGCCGGCTCGCCGCGACATCGACATGGCAAAACTGTCTGGCTTCGCGGCGAAGTTCTACCCGGACGCTGTGGAGTCCAACAGGCGCATCATCAGCGACTTCGTGGAGAACGTCCATCCCGTAGCCAAGTCGATGAACAAGATCGTCAGCCGCGAGGAGATGGAAGTCGTGTTCCAGAAATTCATGATCGAGATGCTGGACGGAAAGCTGACCCCGGAGCAGGCGTACGAGAAGATCAAGGTAGAGATCGAGAAGATCAAGCGCGGCTAGAAGCCGGCCCCGGAGGCCCGGCCGACGGGCGAGCCTCCGGGGACTCGCCGGGAAGACGCCAGGCAATTCTTCCCAGTTCGAGCCTCTTGTGCACCCGGATGTCTCGGCGTGCGGCTGCGGGAGCGCCGGCCGGACGCCGCCGCGGGCA
>JBEKLW010000459.1:0-3061 GCA_050008815.1 Bryobacteraceae bacterium | reverse complement strand
GGTTTGCTTCCCGAGCAGGACAGCGTGCCGCTCACGCCCTGGAACTGCTGCAACAGGCTCAGAGTGCATTGGGGCGGCGCCTGCCCGGCGGAGGGCGAGTCCTCGGTCCAACGCCAGGCGCCCCCCACGGCAGCGGGTATGACCCAGTAATAGACCACGTTTCCGCGGGCCTTGGCGTTCCGCACCACGCGGTCCGGCTCCCATTCGCCCATATCGAAAGCGTGGGAGACGACACGCGTGCCGGGCCGCAGGTCCCTGAACAGCTTGGGCCGCAGCATGAGGTTCACGCGGTTCAAAAGGTACATCGTCACCACGGTTGCATCCCGCAGGTTCATTTCCAGGATGTTCCCCTGCTTGAATTCGACGAGCCGTTCCACGCCGGCCTGGGCCGCGTTCTCGCGCGACTCCCGGATGCGCTGCGGATCGATATCGACTCCCAGGCCGCGCGCGCCGAATTCCTTGGCCGCGGCGACCACGATACGGCCATCGCCGCAGCCCAGGTCGATGACGTAGTCGTTGGCGGTGACAGCCGCGGCCCGTAGCATCGCCTGAACCACTTCCGGATGAGTCGGCTCAAACGGCACGTCCAGCTTGGCGCGCGTTTGCGGCTGAATGCGGCTCAACAAGCCCAGGGCGGCGAACGCGCCCAAGGCCAGCGCGAGCCGCCCAAACCACTGCATGGATAGCCTGCTCATCCGTATCTCCTGACAGAAGTTTTAGTGCGGGCGCGGGGAGGCCGCTTCGACTGACGCCCGGCCTCCCCGTTCAGTACTCAGGAACGGCTCACAGCGAGAAGAAAGCAACTGCGCCAGAGCGGTGGCAGACTACCAGGACGCCCCACCCGGCGACTTTGACCTGTACGGCGCGGAGGTAGAAGGCTGCCCCACAACGATCCAGGTGTCTGTTATGTTCGGCTCGACGTAGTTGAATACGGCGTCGAGGTAAACCGTGCCGGACTGCGTGCTGCCCGTTCCGGTGGTCTGCTTCACGAAGCCAGGTCCGGCATGAGACGGCATCTTCAGCGGCCGGTCACTGTCCAAGGAGCTGCCGAACACCGAGATGCCTTCGCAGGGCGCCGCTTCCGTCTCGTCGCCATGGTAATAGTGCAGCGTCAGGTCCGCCGCCGCCAC
This sequence comes from Bryobacteraceae bacterium, assembly GCA_050008815.1. Classification (GTDB taxonomy): domain Bacteria; phylum Acidobacteriota; class Terriglobia; order Bryobacterales; family Bryobacteraceae; genus JBEKLJ01. The sequence continues at coordinate 1,931 of JBEKLW010000459.1, read as the reverse complement.
CGTCAGCTTCTCTCCCGGCGGCTTCGTGATCCTCAAGGTGACGAGCGCGATCCTGAACTTGTCCTTCTTGTCCGCCGGGACCTTCATCTTGTTCCCGTCCAGACACTGGACCTCATCCACGAAAGAGATGGAGGCGATCTCCACCGAGACCCGCCTCAGGTCGGTTACCACCGGGCATTGACGCCCGCTTTGGAGGGCCTGTGCCGCCCGCGTTCCGCAGGACACCATGGCCGGTAGCGCCACGACGATCGGCGCCAACAACAGCAAGTACTTGCTCCGAGATCTCGAGCTCATTCTATTCTCCTTCCAAGCACACTCCGGTCGCTCCCCGTCATGTCGCTCGGCGGCGGAGCAGCGTGGATCATTATAGCTCCCGCTGGAACCGAGGTAAAGCGATCATTCACCCTACGTTTTCGCGGGGTTGTGCGGCCCCCGCGCCCAGGCGCCTGCGCGCTTGCTGCGTGCCGGTGCGCTGCAGGCGGTCCGCTATAATGAAAGTCCCGCATGTTGAGCGAGAAGCTGAAGCAGCTCGGCGTGGTCGGCGCGGGCGGAGCTGGGTTTCCCGCCTATGTCAAGGCAAGCTCCCAGGTGGAGTACGTCATCGCCAACGGCGCCGAGTGCGAGCCCCTGGTCCACAAGGACGCCGAGCTGATGGAGCGCTACCCCGCGGAGATCCTCTCCGGGATGTCGCTGATGATGGAGGCGACCAAGGCGCGTCAGGGCAAGTTCGGCATCAAGCGGAAGAACGCACACGCCATCCAGGCCGTGCGCGCCCGGCTGGACTCCCGGCCGATCGAGCTGGTGCTGCTGGGCGATTTCTATCCCTCCGGCGACGAGTACGAGCTCGTCTACAGCGCCACCGGGCGCCTGATCCCGCCAGCCGGAATCCCGCTCCAGGTGGGCTGCGTGGTCAACAACGTCGAGACGCTATACAACGTCCACTTCGCCGCCACCGAAGGCCTCCCCGTCACCCGAAAGTTCCTCTCGGTGGCCGGCGCGGTCAACCAGCCCAAGTCGCTCTGGGTGCCGGTGGGCACTTCCTTCCGGGACGTGCTGGAGTTGGCGGGCGGCGCCAGCGTGCCGGATTTCGCGGTCTTCGTGGGCGGGCTGATGATGGGAACCCTGGCGTCCGGCCTCGACGACGTGGTGAGTAAGACCACCGCCGCGCTGATCGTGCTGCCGCGCCGCCACTACCTCGTCTCCCGGCGCGAGCGGACGGGGGCGCAGATGGCGCGCATCGGCAAATCGGCCTGCGACCAGTGCAGCTACTGCACCGAGTTCTGCCCGCGCTACCTGCTGGGCTACCAAGTGATGCCGCACCAGGTGATGCGCAGCCTCGGCTTCACCTCCAGCGGCGGCGAGTACTGGAGCAAGTGGGGCCAGCTCTGCTGCGCCTGCGGCATCTGCACGCTCTACGCCTGCCCGGAGGACCTCTACCCCAAGGAGGCCTGCGACGACGCCAAGGCCAACCTGCGCGCCGCGGGCATCCAGTTCGTCCAGGAGAGGGAGCCGAGCATCCACCCGATGAAGGAGCACCGCCGGGTACCGCTCAGCATGCTTCGCCGCCGGCTGCGGGTGGAAGAGTACGAGGCCGAGGCGCCGTTCGAGGATTCCAGCTTCACGCCGCAGCGCGTGCGCATCCAGCTTTTGCAGCACGCGGGCCACCCGGCCCGCGCCGTGGTATCGGCCGGCGACACGGTGCGGATGGGCGCGGTCGTCGGCCGCGTCGATGACTCCGAGCTCGGGGCCAGCGTGCATGCCAGCATCGACGGCACGGTCGAGGCGGTCACCGACTCGTTCGTCGAAATCGCGGCCGCGCCGCAGCGCGCGCGCCGTTCGCATCCCCAGGATCAGATTGCGAGGTAGTCTTCCGTGGCGAAGAATTCGATCGGCCTGATTGAGCTGGGCAGCATCGCGGCGGGCATGGAAGT
>JBEKLW010000458.1:0-3062 GCA_050008815.1 Bryobacteraceae bacterium | reverse complement strand
AAACCACCTGCTCCACTCCCACGCCGGCTAACAGCACTGGCGCCAGCGGTACTTTCCAACTCAGCATCGGCACCAGTCCGATTGTGCAGGCGGTTACCAGCGCCTCGTCGTACGCCGAGGCAGTTGCGCCGGCCCTGCCGACCGTGGCTCCCTACGATATCCTGAGCATTTTCGGGACGAACTTCTGCGTCTCCGGCAGCACCGGCTGCCTGGCGAATGGCGCGAACGCGGTTCTGTACGGACAGACGGACCCGACAACTCTTCGCTATCTGACCGCGCTCAGTCCCGATCCGTCCTCCGCCGCCAATCCGCGCAACCTCAGCGTCACGTTCTTCCCCCACGGCGTTTCTGCGGCGGGATCGGCAATCGGAGTCGCCCCGCTGCTGTTTGCCACCAACGGCCAGATCAACCTGATCGCGCCCGCGGCGCTCTCAACCCACATCGGCACCGTGGTCGACATCATTGTGAGCTTCGGTTACGGTACGGGTGGGACCCTGCTTCAGAGTAAACCCTATCCCGTGACGGTTGTCCAAACCGATCCCGGCGTCTTCACGGTGAATGGCGATGGACAGGGCGCCGCCGCGGCACTTGTGGCGCCGACCTATGCCTTGATCACCACAACTGCTCCGGCGATCGCCAGGACCGGCGCTAACGACTCCGATAGCATCATGCTCTATGTTACAGGCCTGGGCTCGCCCGACGTCACAGGGGCTTCGGGGACCTGGTCCGCTAACTGCATTACGGCGGCTAACTACCTGGCTGCCGTCAATGGGACCATCCCGGCCGGCTCGGCGCTGGCTTCCAACGACGGACTCGTGATGCAGGGCAGCCTGATCCCGAGTCTTCCGCCGTGCCTGTCAAGCGCGAAAAGCGGAAAATGTGGAAAGTGCCTCGGCTTCGGCGTTCCCGGCCGTCGCCTTGGGCGGGCACAGCGATTCCGCAACCGGGGTTGTGGAGTGCGGGCAAGCGACGGTATCGAAAGGAATTGGGAGGAATCCCGCGGCCGGAGCAGGTTCGGGTGGGTATTGGGCAGCTTGGCAGGGGTGGTGAAGGACGGTGGGAGACACGTGTGGCAAGGCGCCAAGGAGGCAGGGGCAAGAAAAGGTTGAAGACAGAGGACAGCGGGTGCTGGGTCGATGCGGAGGCAGATCAGGGAGCACGCTGGGGAGTGGTTCCGGCGTCAGAGTAGAGTTGGGCGGCGATCAGACAAGCCCAGTATTTCTCCGGTTTGCTGTTGCGAAGGGGGGGCTTGAGGTTCAGGCCGACGAAGGCATGAAAAATGTTGTAGGCCAGGAACGCCATCAACAAGAATGCCTCGATGGCCTGGGCGTCGTGTTTGTAAATGTGGTCGGCTTCCCAACCATGGACCAGTTCATTGAAGCCGAAGTTCTCGATGTCCCACCTTTGATGGCCCCAGGCGACGATGCGCGCGGTGGGCGCTTGCTGGGGCGGTAAAGTCGTGACCCAGACCCAATCGCTGGTCTCCTGGGTGACCGTTCGATCCAGTTGGCGGTGCACGGAGTAAGTTTCCAAGGACCGTACCACGCGCAGCGGGGCTTTCACCTGCGGCCAGGAAACCAGATCCGGAAAGTCCCACCATTGGCAGTTTCGACCGCGACGCTCGCCACGCTGCGGTGGGACGTGCGCGAACAGGCCGGCGGCATCCTGATACAGATTGCGGCGCTCGTCTTTGAGAACGACCAAAGCCTGTTTGCCGCGGCCGATCAGGAAATTGAAAAACGGAGCGGTGGCATAGAGGGCATCGGCCAGTACCAGATCGAAGGCCCGCGGGTAGGCTGCCAGCACCCGGGTGAGTAAGCGCATCGCGCAGGCGACTTCATCTTCGTCCGGAAGCATCGGTTCGCAGTCCAACAAAACACGCAGCGGCTTGCGGCCGGCGCCAGGCCCGGGCAGGAGCATGAGCGTCACTTGCCGGTGGTAATACTGAATGCGCTCTCCCTGTTCGGTTTTCACGGTGCGCTGGCGGCATCCCGAACAATGGCGGCGGTAGCTGGCATGTTGTTCGTGGCCATCCAGGACCGCGACGTCCAAGCCCAGATTCAGAGGCAGCGCCTTGTTCCGCTTCAGGCGGCTGTAGACATGGTGGATGCCATTTCGCAGTTGGCCGGCATCGACGGCGGCATGTACCCGTCCCATGGTGTCGGCGCTGGTCATGGCCCCTCCCAGCCATCGTTTCCAGAACCCGGCTGTGGAGATGGTTTCCAGCGCATTGAGGCTTCCCAAGCGCGCCCAAAACATCGCCAGGGCGGATTTCAGCACCAGCGTGGTAGGCGTCCGTGGTTGGGGGCGCGCATCGGTGACTCTGTCGAGCACCTCGCTGGAGAGGTCCAGAACCTTCTCGGCATAGCGCAGCAGGCGATGGAGCACGCCCTCAACCTCCCGGCCTTTTCTTTTCCCGGATGCGTTTCCATTCCAGTTCGGACACTTCTTCGAGGAGGCGTTGCAGTTCCTGGTAATCGTTCACCGCCTGCCGGATGCGGGGTTCCCATGGCCTGGGGATGCAGAGTTGTCGCGGTTTGCCGGCGTGGCTTTGGACCAGATACAGGGAGGCGTGCAACTCGCCGCTGGCGCAGTGACAGGTGGCTTTGCCGCACTTGCGACTCCGAACCGACAAGGTTCCGCGAAGCAGCCAGGTGTCGTGAACCAGTTGGGCGAGCCGGGAACGGAAGCTTCGCTCGGCAGGCGAGAGGCTGGTGCGGTTCATGGGGCTTTCCTCATCTGATATACTAATCCTATACCAGACAAAGGGAAAAAACAAGCCCCATAGCGAATGCGAATTTGCCTCAGTCTGAGCAGAGCGCGCGCCAGATGCGCTGGCAAGGGCTATCCGCACCAATCAGAATGCTGGGTGCGGAATCACTGCCGAGGGATCGGCAACTGTCCAAACTCTCGGCTGTCTCAAAAGGGGCGCACCCCACCGGCCTCGCAGTCGGATCGGATTTGGGCAAAATGCCCAAATCCGTGCAGAGCCCAAAGGACTTAGCTCCGTATTTTGGGCATTTTGCCCAAAAGCCGGCTACGGAGCGGTGTAATACGGGGTA
>JBEKLW010000457.1:0-3064 GCA_050008815.1 Bryobacteraceae bacterium | reverse complement strand
TCGAACAGCGCCGTGAAGCGCTTGATCGCGGCGCGCGTATCGGCCTCGTAGATCTCGGCCATGCGGCCGAACATCTGATCCAGGCGGCCGGTCTCCTCGCCCACGCTCAGCAGGTGGCCCGCCAGTGGCGGGAACTGGCCGGTGCGCCGGAGCGGGGCGGCGATGCCCTCGCCGCGCTTGATGCCCTGGGCAACCGAGTCCAGCGAGAGCGCCATTCGGCGGTTGTTGAGCGTGGCGGCGGCGATGCCGATGGACTGCACCAGCGGCACGCTGTTGGTCACCAGCGTTTCCATGGCCCGGGCGAAGCGCGAGGTCTCGGCTTTCCGCAGCGCGTCGCCGAGCAGCGGGATTCTCAGGCGCAGCGCGTCCCACCACATCCGGCCGCTCCCGCTGCGGACGTAGGCCCGCAAGCCTGCCAGCACGCCCGCTACGGCCAGGATCGCCATCCACCCGTAGGTCTTGACCGCGTTGCTCACCCCGAGCAGCACCTTCGTGGCCGCGGGCATGGTCATCCGCGACCCCTCGAAGACCTGCGCGAACCGCGGCACCACGAAATAGAGCAGGATCGTGATGGAGCCCAGCGCCACCAGCGTGAGCAGCCCGGGATAGATCATCGACGAGATGACGTAGCCGCGCAGGTCGTCGCGCGTGCGCTCGAATTCGGTCAAGCGCGTGAACACCGCGCCCAGCGCCCCGCTGGCCTCGCCGGCCCGCACGATGTTGATGTAAAGCGCGGGAAAGTACTGGGGGTGCCCCGCCAGGCTCTCGGCCAGCGACCTGCCGCCCTTGAGAACAAGCAGCACGTCCAGCACGATCGGCCGGAAGCTGGCCCGCTCGGTCAGCTCGCTGGTGATCGAAAGGGCGCGGTCCAGCGGCACGCCGGCGTTCAACAACGTGGAAAGCTCCTGCGTGAAGAACAGCACGTCGCGCCGCGTGCCGCGGGCGAAGCTTGGCAGCTTCAGTTGGAATATCTTCTTCGGCTCCAGGCCGACGTAAACGGGGACCAGCCCCTGGCGGCGCAACTCGCGCGCCACGCCCTTCTCGGTTTCGGCTGCGAGCGTGCCGGTGCGGACTTTACCGTCCGGTGCCAGCGCCCGAAAGTGAAAGCTCGCCGCCATCAAAACTCCTGCGTCACCCGCAGCACCTCGTCGGCCGTCGTCACGCCGCCGTCCACCTTCATCCAGCCGTCCTCCCGCAGCGTGCGCATGCCGTTGCGGCGCGCCGCGGCGGTCAGGGTCACCGCGTCGGCCTTCGCTAGAATCAGCTTGCGCAGCTCGTCGTTCAGTTCCATCAGCTCGAAGATGCCGACCCGGCCGGAGTATCCCGAGCCGGCGCAGGCCTCGCATCCGGCGCCGCGGAAGGCGCGCACCAGGCTGCCGTCGGGGGCGGTGCGCGTCCCGGCCGGCTGCTTGCATCCGAGGCAGATCAGCCGCACCAGCCGCTGCGCCAGGATCGCCACCACGGTCGAGCTGATCAGGTATTCCTCGACCCCCATGTCGATCAGACGCGTGACGGCGCTGGGCGCGTCGTTGGTGTGCAGCGTCGAGTAGACGAAGTGGCCGGTGAGCGCGGCCCGGATGGCGATGTCGGCAGTCTCCCGGTCGCGGATCTCCCCCACCATGATCACGTCCGGGTCCTGCCGCACGATGTGGCGCAGGCCGGAGGCGAACGTCAGCCCGATCTGCGGATTGACGTGGATCTGGTTGATCCCGTCCATCTGGTACTCGACCGGGTCCTCGATGGTGATGATCTTCTTATCCGGCTGGTTGATGCGCTTGAGCGCCGAGTAGAGCGTCGTCGATTTGCCGCTGCCGGTGGGCCCGGTCACCAGCAGGATGCCGTGGGGCAGCGACGTGTAGTACTCCATGCGCTCCAGCATGCGCTCGTCGAAGCCCAGCCGCCGCAGGTCGTAGAAGTCGCCGGCCGAGCGGTCCAGCAGGCGCATGACCACGCTCTCGCCGTAGAGCGTGGGCAGCGTCGAGACCCGCAAGTCCACCTCCCGGCCGAGCACCTTGATCTTGATGCGTCCGTCCTGGGGGAGCCGCCGCTCGGCGATGTTGAGCTTGGCCATCAGCTTGACGCGCGAGATGATGGCGGCCTTCAGCTCCCGCGGCGGCGGGTCCTGGTTGTAAAGCACGCCATCGACGCGGTAGCGGACGCGGAACTCCTTCTCGAACGGCTCGATGTGGATGTCCGAGGAGCGCTTCTCCACCGCCTGCGCGACCATGGCGTTGACCAGCCGGATCACCGGCGCCTCGCTGGCCATGTCGCGCAACTGCTCCAGGTTCTCGTCGGCCTCGGCCTGGGTCTCGCGGCCGGCGCCCTCCTTCTCCTCCTCGCCGTAATACTTGTCGAGCGCGTCCAGGATCTCCTGCTCGGCGGCCAGCGCCGTGTCAACCTTCAGCCCGGTGAAGCCGCGCACCGCCGAGATGGTCTCGAAGTCCAGCGGGTCGGCCATGGCGATGGTCAAGGTGGCATCCTGAATCGCCACCGGCAGGAACCGGCACTGGCGCATGAAGCGCGGCGCCAGGTCCTCGATCTCGGGCGCCGCCGGCGGAGGACCCTCGATCGAGACCAGCGGGATCCCTAACTGCTCGGAGAGCGCCGCCAGCAAGTCGCGCATGGCGATGAAGCCCAGGTCCACCAGGATCTTGCCGATCTTTTCGCCGCGCTCGCGCTGCAGCTCGAGCGCGCGCTCCAGGTCCTCGGGCTCGATCAGCCGCTTGGCTATGAGCATCTCGCCCAGACGCATGCCTCAGAACTCCTGCACCCGCAGGGCGGCGTCGAACTCCGCCCGCCCCGTGCGGCCCGCTCTGAATTCCAGCAGCGCCTGGCGCGGCGCCTGCATCACGATCTGGCTGGGGAGCCCGTCGCGCTTCTCGAAGGAGCGGTAAAACAGCGTCATGCCGCAGACCACCTGCTCGTTGGCGGGCAGCCTCTCCAGACTCTCGGCGGAGACCAGGAGCATCTGCTCGATCAGGTTGCGCATCATCACTAGGCGCCGCATCTTCTTCTGGTGCAGCCGCTCGATCTGCGCCGGGGTCAGGATCTGGCGCGTCTCGTC
>JBEKLW010000456.1:0-5625 GCA_050008815.1 Bryobacteraceae bacterium | reverse complement strand
TCTCGTTGCCGGCCACCTTGCCCTTGTAGAACTGCTTCATCTGGTGGTCGCCGAATTGGATCACCTGTGTGAAGGAGATCTCATCGCCGTTGATCTTCCCCTCCGAAATTGCAGTTTCGCCCCGGTGGGTTGTGACCGAGCCCGTGAGCTTGGCGCCATCGACCTTGAAATTGAAGGTGATCTCCATGGGCTGACCATCACGGCCAGGCACCTGGGCCACCCACTTGCCGTTCACGTCCGCGGCCAGCAGAGCGGCGGCGGCAAAAACCGCAAGCAGCATCATCGAACACACACGTTGGATTCTCATGCTTACATAGGTGGCTCCCGGCGGCAAAACGTTACATCCGGATGGCTATCAACCCGGATGTTTCACCACGCTCGTGGCGAGGCGCGATGAGAGGGCTCGAGATTCAAGGCGCGCGACGGGGTGAGCCCTCAGGTCCGTAACGGATCGAGGACTCACCCCGGGTGCAACTTGAGAAGATACCGGTGGTAAAGTGACCTCGTGGAGCACCTGCGCGAGCTGCCTGCGGTTGACGAAGTCCTCGCGCGTCTCGAGCACCTGAGGCCCCGCTTTCCGCGCCGCCTGCTGGTGGAGGAGATCCGTGCCGTGCTGGAGGAAGCGCGCGCGGCCATCCGCGGCGGGGCTGCCGCGCCGGGTGCCCCGGAGGCGCTGGTCGAGGCGCGGCTCGAGCGCCTCGTGGCGCCCTCGCAGCGGCGGGTGATCAATGCGACCGGCGTGGTGCTGCACACCAATCTGGGCCGGGCGCCGCTGGGGCGCTTCGAGCCCATCCGCGGTTACTCCAATCTGGAATACGACCTCGAGGCCGGCCGCCGCGGGAAGCGCGACGCGCACATCGCGGGGTTGCTGGAACGCCTGCTGGGCCGCCCCGGTCTCGCCGTGAACAACAACGCCGCCGCCGTGTACCTGGCATTGCACGAGCTGGCTGCGGGATGCGAGGTCATCGTCTCGCGCGGGGAGCTGATCGAGATCGGCGACGGCTTCCGCATCCCCGAGATCATGGCGCACTCCGGCGCGGTGCTGCGCGAGGTGGGCACGACCAACCGCACCAGCCTCGAGGACTACCGCGCCGCGATCAACGAGCGCACCCGGCTGCTGCTGCGCGTTCATCCCAGCAACTTCCGCATTCAGGGGTTCACGGCCAGGCCGGCGCTGGAGGATTTGGCCGCCCTGGGCCGCGAGCGGGGCATCCCGGTCTGCGAAGATCTCGGCAGCGGCTGCGTGACGGACTTGCAGAGCTACGGCGTGGACGAGCCCGCCGCGGCGGCGAGCCTCCAGGCGGGTGTGGACCTGATCTCGTTCAGCGGGGACAAGCTCCTGGGCGGGCCGCAGGCCGGCTTGCTCGCCGGCCGGGGGGACCTCATCGAGCGGCTGCGCCGTAACCCGATGTACCGCGCCCTGCGCCTGGACAAGCTGATCCTCCAGGCGCTCGAAACCGCGCTGCGGAGCCTGGTGCTGGAGCGTTGGGACGATGTCCCGGCGCTGCGGATGATCCGCATGAGCGCCGGCGAGATCCGGGACCGCGCCCAGCGTTTGCTCCCCTTGCTGGGTCGGGTGCGCGCCGAGGTCGTTCCCGGCCGCTCGCTCATCGGCGGCGGCTCCACGCCCGAGCAGTCGCTCGAGACCTGGCTGATTTCGATCGACGCCGGGGACGTGGTCGCGCTCGAGCGGCGGCTGCGCACGGGGACGCCGCCCGTCATCGCGCGCATTGAAGACCAGCGCTTGCTCATCGACCTGCGCACGGTGTTCCCGGATGAGGAGGCCGAGTTGGCGGCGGCGCTCGGGCGGGCAGCGGCTTGAGAGGGATGGGGCCGCTCCTCGACCGGGTCCGGGCTAGGCGCGCTCCTGGTAGGTGCCTTCGGCGGTCGAGACGCGGATCTTCTCCCCGGGGCTGATGAACGGCGGCACCTGGACCACCAAGCCGGTTTCGAGTTTGGCGGGCTTGGTTACGTTAGAAACGGTCGAGCCGCGCAGGCTGGGCTCGGTCTCGACCACCGTCAGGTTCACGGTGGCCGGCAGCTCGACGCTGATCGGCTTGCCCTCGTAAAACTCGACCTTGACCTCAAGCTGCGGCACCAGGTACTGGATCGCATCCCCCAGGATCTCCCGGGTGAGGTGCGTCTGCTCGAAGGTCGCGGAGTTCATGAAGTAGTAGCACTCACCGTCGTCGTAGAGATACTCCATGGTGTGTTCTTCCAGCGCGGCGCGCTCTACCTTGTCCTCCGAGGAGAACCGGTGCTCCATCATCGTCCCGCTGCGGAGGTTGCGTATCTTGGCCTGCACGAAGCCGCGAAGGTTGCCCGGTGTGCGGTGGAAGACGCTGAAAATCGAGTACAGTTCCTGGTTGAACTTGATCACCATTCCCGGGCGCATCTGGGTAGCAGGAATCATTGGCGAGGAGGCTCCCTAACCGGCTGAATTCAAGGTAGATGTCTATTGTAGCAGAACGCGGCTTGGGATCTGTGGCTAGCCGCCACAAGCCCCCTGGGAGAGGCGGTGGAGTTATCAGGTATAGAATGTTCCTTTGACCGCCGCGGTGTCCCGCGTGGCAGGGGGAAGGATTCTAGACTTATGAATCGCAGGGATTTCATGAAGGGCGCCACCGGCGCCGGGGCGACCCTCGGCCTGGCGAGCCGGGCATTCGCCGTTGGAACGAGCGGCCGGGTGCTCGGCGCGAACGACCGCATCCAGGTGGGGGTAATCGGCGTCGGCGGGCGCGGCACTTACGTTGGCAACGTGTTTGCCGAGGTCGGCAAGGCCGACAACTCCTGCCAGATCGTCGCGGTCTGCGATGTCTACCAGAAGCGCGTCACCGAGAACAAGACGAAGCTCAACTGCGAAGGCTATCTCGACTACCGCGAGATTATCCAGCGGGGCGACATCGATGCGGTGATCGTCGCCACTCCGGACCACTGCGCAGACCACCTCCGGCCAGCAATGGTGGAAGGCCAAGCGGGCCATCGCCGACGGCGCGATCGGCGACATGATCATGAGCCAGGGGTCCTACCATCGGAACTCGACCGAGGGCGAGTGGAACTGGCCGATCGAGGCCGCGGCCGGCCCGGACAAGAAGGGCGACGACTACGTGGACTGGAAGACCTGGTTGGGGCCGGCGCCAACGCGCCCCTGGGATCCCGACCGGTTTTTCCGCTTCCGCAAGTTCTGGGACTACTCGGGCGGCATTGCCACCGACCTGTTCTTCCACGTGGCCGCGCCGATGAACGTCTGCTGGCCCGAGCCGCAGTTCCCCGCCAAGGTCATGGGCAGCGGCGGCATTTACGTGTTCAAGGACACGCGCGAGGTGCCGGACACGTTTCACCTGTTGGCCGAATACGCTCGAGGCCACTCGGTCGTGCTGACCTCCTCGATGGCGAACGGACAACACATCCCGGGCCTGATCCGCGGGCACAAGGGCAGCATCATTATGGTGGACCACGGGATGTTCGAGGCGCCGACCGATCACATCACCCTCAAGCCGGAAGCGCCGGTGGTCAAGGACGACGAGGCCTACAAGACCAGGTTCGGAATCGATCCGCTCGAGATTCCGGTGGACAAGCAGGACGTCATGAACGACCACGTGCGGAACTTCCTCCAGTCCATGCGCACCCGCGAGAAGCCCACGCTCGACGTCGAGACCGCGGCGCGCGCCCAGGTGCTCATCACCATGGCCGTGATGTCCTACCGCCAAGGCAAGGTCCTCTATTTCGACGAGAAGAACTGGACGGTCACGGACACGCCGCCAGGGGCCTGAGGGCCGCCTTCTCCGTGCCACGCGACTGCTGCGGCGGGGCGGGTGCGGGATTTGCCCTTTTGCCCCTCTTGAATGTCGCCCTCAGCCCGGCGGCCTTGCGATAATGAGGTACGCAGCCGCGGTTGGCGGTTGCTGAGCCAGACGATGCCCGCATCCCTCTTGCCACTGACGAACTGGGTTCCAAAGCTTACGCTCACTGCGGTCATCGACATCGTGGTTGTGGCCTTCCTGATTTACCAGCTCATCCTGGTGGTGAAGGGCACCCGCGCGGCGCAGGTGCTCCTGGGCCTCGGGGTCCTGCTGCTGGTTTACGCGGTTGCGGTTTGGGCGGGGCTGGAGCTGCTGGTGGCGATCCTCGCCGCGGCCGCCCCTTACACGGCCATCGCCGTGATCGTGCTTTTCCAGGCGGAGATCCGGCGGGCGCTGGCGCGAATCGGCCGGCGCCGCTGGCTCGGCCTGGGCGGGAGCCTCCAGCGGCGCGAATCCGCGGATGACATCCTTCTGGCGCTCGGCCGGATGGCACAACAGAAGATTGGCGCGCTGATCGCGCTGGAGCGCGACACCGGCCTGCGGACCTTTGTCGAAAGCGGCGTGGCGCTGAACGCAAACCTCTCGCGGGACCTGCTGCTCTTCATCTTCCAGCCCGGCGGGGCTTTGCACGACGGCGCAGTGATCGTCCAGGGCGACCGGGTGGCCGCGGCGGCGTGCTTCCTGCCGTTGAGCATGAACCCGTTGCTGGCGCGCAAGCTGGGAACGCGGCACCGGGCCGCCGTTGGGATCACCGAAGAGGCCGACTGCCTGGCGCTGGTGGTTTCCGAAGAGACGGGGCGGATTTCCTTGGCGGCCTTCGGCGAGCTGGAGTCGGATGTCTCCTTGAGCAGGGTGGCCGAGCGCCTGGCGAAGCACTTCGGCCGCAAGCGGCGCGAGGACCGGGAACCGGCGCTGCGCGAGCCGGGCTGGGATGCCGGGACGGTCGACGCCGGGGAGCGGTCCCAGGGGGCAGGGCCACGATGAACCGGCAGGCTTGGGAGAAGCTGGTCTGGCGGCTGGTGGCACTGGCCGCGGCATTCGTGCTCTGGCTGATCTTCGTGCGCAGCCCCGAGTTGACCATGTCGGTCGGCCTTCCCATCCAGTGTGAGAACGCGCCCTCGGATCTGGAGGTGAGTTGGGAGGCGCCGCGGCGCGTCGAGGTCGAGATCAGCGGGCCGAAGGCCCGGCTGCGCCGGCTGGATCTCTCCGGCAGGGCGGTGGTGCTGGACCTGGCTGGGGTGCAGGCGCCGGGCGAGCGAACCTTCCTGATTGACCGCCGGCAGATCGACCTGCCGGGGGGCGTGCGCGTGATTCGCGTGGTGCCGGCCCAGGTGCGCTTGCGCTTCGAGCCACGCAGGACCGCGAACGCCGCCGTGAAAGTGCGCTTTCTGACGGACCCGCCGCCGGGATACCGCGTGATCACCGCCGAAGCCCGGCCGGGCGTGTTGAAAATCGCCGGCCCCGAGAGCCGCGTGAGACAGATCGCCTGGGTCGAGACCGACCCGCTGGATGTCTCCCGCGTCCTGGGCAGCGCGAAGTTTCAGGTCTCCGCGTTCATTCCGGATCCGCAAGTGCATTTCGTGGCGTCGCCTGTGGTTGAGGTAACCGTCACCGTGGCCAAGCTCAACTAGGGAGGCGCCGTTTCCAATGGCGGGGCGACTGTTCGGCACTGACGGCCTGCGGGGGCTGGCCGGGGAATTCCCACTGGACGCGAAAACCGTGCATGCGCTGGGGATGGCGCTGGGGAGCGCGGCCTTGCGGCTGGCGGCGCAGCCCGAGGTCGTCCTCGGCATGGACACCCGCGAGTCCGGCCCCTGGATCG
>JBEKLW010000455.1:0-3079 GCA_050008815.1 Bryobacteraceae bacterium | reverse complement strand
CTCACTCATCCTGGCCGCCAGCAGAAGCACTGCTGGCTGAAGGCAAACTTCAAGATCGGGCTGCGGGCAAAAGCAGTTCTCGCCCCGGACGGTCACCCGTGCGGGTACATCGAATACCTTCCGGGGGAGTTCGCCTGGCGCGGAGTGGACGCCAGCGGCTACATGTTCGTCCACTGCGTTTGGACTTACTCGAAGAAGCATCAGCGAAAAGGTTGTGGAAGCGCGATGGTCGAGGCCTGCTTAAGCGATGCGAGAAAGGCCGGCATGAGCGGCGTCGCACTGGCGTCTGCGCTGGCGGCGACCCGACCCGACTTGCCCGTCATCTACGCATCCGGATACGCGGAGGAGGCCATTCTCCGCGCGGCGCTCGACGATGACCACGTGCCGTATCTGCCCAAGCCATTCACCAGCGAGGCGCTGCTCACCCGCGTCCGCGAGGTCCTCGATCGGCGCACGACGCCCGGCTAGAAACGTCATGGCCGCTTCCTCGATCTCCCGCCGGCGCACGACGCCCGGTATCACCCAGTGAGCCGCCGACAAGAACCCTGGCCTGCCCTGCCGGTTAGCGGTACATTCGCACAGGTTTCCCGGCGAAAGGACTCCATGCACCGGAGGAAATCGATGTCCGCAACAGCTTCCGCCATCCCAGCCGATCGATCGGTCAGCCTGTTCCGATGGAACGCCATCCTGGCGGCGCTCCATTTCGTCCAGGGCGCCGCGATCATGGTCATCTCGTTCGCCAGGAACCCGATCGTGACCTCGCCCGTCGTGGGCACCTACCTGCACTTCGACGAGGCCACCAAGCACCTGGTCACCGCCCAGCGCTCGATCTGGGACATGCCGATCGGACCGATGGTCGCCGTCTTCTTCTTCATGAGCGCCATCGCTCACTTCAGCATGGCGTTCCCCGCCCGGCGCTGGTACGAAGCCCACCTCGCCCGCGGCCAGAACCCCATCCGCTGGATCGAGTACTCGTTCAGCTCGAGCGTGATGATCGTCGTCATCGCGGCCCTGGCGGGCGTCCAGGAAGTGGGCACGCTGATCGCGATCTTCGGCGCCAACGCGGCCATGATCATGTTCGGCTGGAGCATGGAGATCGCCAACGAGGGCCGCGAGCGGCCCCAATGGCTGCACTACATCTTCGGCTGCATCGTCGGCGCGGTGCCATGGCTCGTGATCTTCGTGACCATCCTGGTCTCGGCCACGGAACCCGGCTCGAAGCCCATCCCCGGCTTCGTGATCGCGATCTTCGTGACGCTGCTCATCTTCTTCAACGTCTTCGCGATCAACATGGTCCTGCAGTACCGCAAGATCGGCCGCTGGCGCGACTACCTCTACGGCGAGCGGGCCTACATGCTCTTCAGCCTGTTCGCGAAGTCACTCCTGGCCTGGCAGGTCTTCTTCGGCACGCTGCGCCCGTAGGCCCGACTCCGACCGAAACGGCTGCGCCGGCCGACGGCTGGCTGCCCGGACCGGCTGGTCGATCTCCTAGCTGCCGCAGGGATCCGGCTCGCCCGGCATGAAGGCCCGGACGATGACAGATGCGAATGCGCCGGTGCGGTCGCGGAAGACCGTGGTTCCGTACGCCACCTTCACGACCGGCAGCAGCGCGGCGGCGTCCGCGCCCTCGACCACGGCGCAACGGCCCCCCAAGGACCCGACCCCGAACATGGTGAACGGCGCCGTCAGCGGCCAGGCCATCACGTCCACTGGGTTGGGAGTCTCTGCCGAGGCGTCGGGGCCCGTCTCCATGGGCACCGCCAGAACGGCCAGCTTGTCGGGGTCGTATGGGCTTGCCGGGCCGATCTCCGCACCGAGCCAGCTCGCGGGATCGGAGAGGAGGCTCACGAAGTGCTGAAAGGCGGCCCACGTCGCGGGCGCGGGGATGCCGGGAGCGGGGCTGGGCTGCTGGTACGGGCAGCTCGCGGTCACCTCGTGGCTCGCGCCGCCCACGATCAAGACGAGATGTTGAGTGGCGGTGCCGGCCATCATCGGGTCATCCTCGCCGTGCGGGCATTCGAACGAGGTCACCGTTCCCAGCAAACCGTCGTTCTGGACCTCGGCCAGGATCTTCGTGAGCCCGGCCCCGCTGATGGTCCGGCGCACCGGCTGGGCGTAGATCGGGTACGGGTCCGCGGCCGGCGGGTACTTGGCGGTCAGAAGCTGGCCGTTGGAGATCACCAGCGGGACGCTGCCGAAGGTGTCCTCCGGCCCGATGGGGGCGATGCTCCACGACCGAAGATAGAAGCCGCTCACCGCGGAAGACGGTGACGCGGCCGTGGTGGCGGTCGGCGTGGCAGTGGCGGCAGCGGTCGCCGACCCGCCGGGCGTGGGCGTGGCGCCGGCGCCCGCCGTCGGCGTGGCCGCGGCCCCGCCGCAGCCCGAGACGAACACCGTCACCGCAAGCGCGGTCCCAAACAACCCTCGATGTCCTCGCACGGCTCGGATCTCCTGTCTGCGGCGGCCTGGCGCTCTGCGCCGAGTATGACTCCCGCGACGCCAACGAAGCCATGCGATCGCCTCGCGCCAGCTTGGTCCGCGGCGTCGACCGCCATTCCTGCGCCTACATCGGGGGTGGTGTCGAAGTCCGATCCGCCAACAAGACCGCGACTGTCATCTCATCCAGGACGGCCCCCAACGAGGCCGAGAAGGTAGCCGTCAGGTGGTGACCGTCGCGGAACATGATCATGCCGTTCATGACCACCGGGCAGTCGCCGGTCCCGGGGCAGATGGCCTCGGTCAGATCGACCAGACCCGCTCCGGTGGCCCTCACGGCAATGGCTTCGCGAGCCCCCATGTCGGAGCCGAACGCTATGGAGCGGCTGTAGGCACAGGCCCGGTAGTCCGACAGGTGCCAGGACAGGCAGTCCGGGACGTTGTGCCCCTGGGGCTCCGGAATGTCCTGAATCATCATGAGCCTGCTCGCGGCGGGTAGCTTCGCCATCTCGGCGGCCATGGCGTTGCCCTCGGCGGTGACGCTGCCGTCCGAGGCGTACGCGTTCTGGATCCAGCGGCTCATGGTCACGATGACCAGATTCGGGGGGCTGGCGTTCAGTCGCTGCACAACGAGATCGTTCCA
>JBEKLW010000454.1:0-3090 GCA_050008815.1 Bryobacteraceae bacterium | reverse complement strand
CTCCGGACGGCGCCGGCCCTGGGGACCCGCGTGGGGTACGGTAGACCGCCGTGTATACCGCGTCAGCCGCGGAGCGCAGCGCGGCGTTGATGACCGACCCCTTGTCCAGCCTCTTCTGCGCCAGCGGAACGTTCCGGTAGACCCGGATCCATTCGCCCGGATTCAACAGCCGCGCCTCGCCGGCCTGCAAAGCGTGCTGCACCGCGACTTGCCCCTCTTCGACCAGCACCAGCGTGGCGTCCTCTTCCTCGATGGAGACATCGAAGACCGTGCCGCGTACCGAGATGATCGCCGTGGGCGTGCGCACGCGGTTGTGGTTCGGCTGGCCGTTGAATTTCTGGATCTGGACCTTCACCCGGCCGAGCCACATCTCCAGCAGGTCCCTCCAATCGCCGGGATGGCTGCGGAACGTCACTCTGGAGTTGGGGAAGACCTCGAAGGTGCTGCCGTCGGCGATGCGGAAGAGCGCATAGCCGTCGGGGCCGGTGAGGATCACCTGTTGCGGGTTGACCTGCGAGCCAACCTCGAGCGCCCAAGGCTGCGAATCGCGGAGGACCGAGACCTGGCCGGTGAGGGTCACGACGCTGGCGGCCGCAGTGGTGGAATCGGTTTGGAGAAGCTGGGCGGGGCACACTACGACCGTGGCTGCCACCAGCAGCCCTAACGCCGGCAGTGACCGCAGGCGGACCATCACCTCATCCACGGCTGCTTCGACAACTTCAGCCGTTGCTCACACAATCATACACCAGGGCCGCGTCCGCCGGACCACGGAAATGTGATCCGCGGCCCGCCAGTCGCGACAGCCTGCTCTATCTCACCCATAATTGCATAGCAATAAGGGAACCGTGCCGATAGTTTTGGGAAAAGTGTTCTTTTGGAACAACTTCCCGAGCGCCTGGGTTCCCAGCGAGGCTGCCCAGGCGATAGAATGGACTCAACCGATGTGTCAGAGTGTCACACGCGTCCCCGGGAGGAGCCTCCTGCGGCTCATCGGCCTGGGGGCGGCTGGACTGCTGGCGGCCGTTACGCCGCAGGTGTGGGCGCAAGACCCCGCGAGCGTCCGGCTCGACTGGCGGCACATCGGCAACTCCGCCATTGAGCTGGCCCTGCCCGGACCCGCCTCCGGTCCCGTGGAGCGCGTCTGGTACTCCTCGGACGGCGGCCGGCTCCACGCGCGCACGCCCGATGGCCGGGTGTTCGAGACCGGCGACTTTGAAAAGTGGTTGCCGAGCACGGCCGCGCCCCCGGCGGGCGCATCCGGCCAGGCGGCGGAAAGCGGCCCCGGCGTCCGCACGAGCGCGCTCGACCCTTCGCGACTGTATGTTTTTGGCGCGCAGGTGCTCCGCTCGGATGACGGCGGCCTGACGTGGCAGAACCTCACCGGTCTGGGGCGGCGTTCGATCCTCGGCGGCGCGGCTAGCGACCTGGCCGTTTCGCCGCGGGCGCCCGAGGAGATCGTGGTGGCCAACGACCGCGGCGTCTGGCGGTCGCTCGACGGCGGCACGTCCTGGGCGGGCCTGAATGAGACCCTGCCGAACCTGCCGGGCACGCGGATCGACGCGCTGCCGCGGGGCACCGGCGGCGTCCGGCTCCGGGCGGGCGACTTGGGCGTCCTGGAGTGGGCACCCGGCGAGAAACAGGCCTGGCGGCCGGTTACCGATCCGGCTGCCGCGGAAGAGGAGGCCGCCCGCGGGCGGCTCTCCGGTACGCTCGGGGTCCAGGTGACGGCCATGGCCGCCGCTGAAGAGGTACAGTACGCCGGCTCTTCGGACGGCCGCCTGTGGGTGTCGATCGACCGGGGGCGGAGCTGGGTCGGCTCGCAGCCGGCCGCACGCGGCCCGGTGGCGGCGATCTGGGTGGACGCCCAGGAGCCTCGAATAGCGGCGGCGGCGCTGGGCCGCGACTCGCGCGGCCCCTCCGGCCCGCGTGTGCTGCGCACCATGAACACGGGGCAGTTCTGGGACGACGTCACCATGGACCTGCCGGAGGGCTCGGCGCACGGCATTGCCGCGGACCGCGCCACCGGCACGGTGTACCTGGCCACCGACCGCGGCGTGTTCCTGACGCGGTCCGATCTAGGCGCGGCGGGGCCAGCCACGCCCTGGTCGGCGCTGTCCGGGCTTCCCACGGCGCGAGCGTTGGACCTGCGGCTCGACGCCGCCGGCAACCAGCTCTTTGTGGCCGTGGAGGGCTACGGAGTCTACGCGGCGTTGGCGCCCCACCGCGGGGCCAGCCTGCGCCTGGTCAACGCGGCCGACCTGAGCCAGCGGCCCGCCGCGCCGGGCTCGCTGCTAAGCGTGCTGGGCGGCCACGTGCTTGCCGCGCGGGCCGGCGACCTGACGTTCCCCGTGCTGGCGGCCTCCGAGACGGAATCGCAAATCCAGGTGCCCTTCTCCGCGCGTGGCCCGTCGGTCTGGCTCGCGCTGGAGACGGGCGCCGGCAGCCGCAGCCTGGCGGTGCCCGTCGAGGAGGTCTCGCCGGCGATCTTTGTCGATCGCGACGGCACGCCGCTGCTGCTGGACGCCGACAGCGGCCTGCTGCTGGACGCCATGAATACGGCGCACTCCAACGCGCGGATTCAGATCCTGGCGACCGGCCTCGGCCGGGTGCGTCCGGATTGGCCGGCGGGCGTCGCGGGCCCGCTGGAGAGCCCGCCGCAAGTTGTTGCGCCGGTGCGCGCCTACCTGGACCGCGCGCCGGTGGAGGTCACTCGCGCCATTCTGGCGCCCGGATACGTCGGGTTGTACCTGGTCGAAGTCCAGTTGCCCGCGCTCGTCAATGCCGGTCCGGCCGAACTCTACATCGCGCAGGAGAACCAGCAGAGCAATCGCGTGCGGATCTGGATCGAGCCGTGAGGCGCCCGTTTGGGTGCGCGGCTCGCCGCGGCTGAGGTACACTGCTAGGCCGGAGGTTCGGGTATGACGCGACGCCTGGCGCTCATCTTTCTGCTCGGGATTGCGGCTGCCGCGCAAGAGACCGAGAAACTGGCGCCCTACTACCCGACGCCCGAGACGATCGTTCGGAAAATGCTCGAGTTCGGCGGCCTGAAGCCCGGCGAGAGGATGTTCGACCTGGGCAGCGGCGACGGTC
>JBEKLW010000453.1:0-3093 GCA_050008815.1 Bryobacteraceae bacterium | reverse complement strand
GGTCACACCCTGGACCGCATCGCCAACGTTCTGACCTTCACACGGAGCGAAGAACTCCTTGCGGCGGCGAAGCCTCTGAAACTGTCCGCTCTTGTGACTTCGCTGAACCGTGCGCTGTCAGCCCGCCTCTTGCTTCGCGGTGAGATGATCTCACCTGATGCCCAAGAGAACGCCGCCCGCGGCCGGGCTGCGTTTCCGGAGTGTGTTCGGGCTCTTGAGGAGATCACGGGTCAGCTCGCGGCCGGCCACGAGGAAGCAGCCCGCCGGGCTGCGTTCTACCTGTTTCGCTCGCTGGCGAGCGGCATCGGCGACCAGATGTCACACCTGGACGGCAGGGAAACACCGGCGGACCCCGCCGGAGCCCGGATCGGTGGTGGGTAATGGAGCCGCGCGAATTGCCCTACGTCTCCGTCGTGGTCCCGGTCCGAAATTCGGAACGCACGGTGGAGGGTACGGTCCAATCGCTTCTCGCTTTGGAGTACCCGCAAGACCGCCTCGAGCTCATTCTTGTGGATAACGCATCCACCGACGGCACCGCCGGGATTCTGGCCTCCCATTCGGACCGCCTGCGGTGCGTCTGTGAACCGAAACGGGGCGCATCGGCCGCCCGGAACAGGGGGCTTTTCGAGGCACGGCATCCTGTGGTTGCCTTTACGGATGCGGACTGCGTCGTCGCTCGGGACTGGTTGCACCAACTCGTAGTGCCGCTCGAAGATGCGACGGTCGGCGTCAGCGGAGGCAGGATTCTCGCGGCCCATCCGTGCAATCCGGTCCAGGAATACGGGGAATGGCTTCACGACCAGGAGAGAGCAATCCAAGGGTTCAAACCACCGTACGTCATCTCCATGAACTGGGCGTCGCGCCGAAGTGTGTTGTTGGAGGCCGGCGGATTTGACGAGGGCCTGTTCCGGGGCGAGGATGTGGATCTGGCATACAGGGTGTTGCAGGCGGGCTACCGTTTGGCTTACTGCGCCGGCGCCGTTATCCGTCACCACAACCGGCCCGATCTGAAGGGGCTCTTTCGAGAGGGCTTCTGGGATGGCTTCTACTCAGTGCAAGTGCTTAAGAAGCACCAGGCTCTTGTAGCGAGTTACGGCCATCGGCGCGTAGGCATCCGAAGCTACAAGGCCCTCGCCGCAAATGCGCTTCGACTGGTGCGGGATACGGCGGACTACGATGCGCTGTTCGACACGGTCTTTAACTCGGGTAAGAAGACGGGGAAACTCCTTGGGTCATTCCGTTTCGCTCACTTGGAGTTGTAGTTAGCGAACGTATTCTTGGCGGATTTCACCCGCCACTGGAGGTGCGCGCTCGGCTGATTAGAGGGGCGGCTAGATGACCACAAGACAGACTCCTTCAGCGCCCGGCGGCCTCGACATCCTATATGCCGGGACCCTGCCTCCCCATCCCGGTGGGTCGGCTCTTCTGTGCGGCCCGCTGCTGCAGGCGCTGGCGAGGATGGGGCACAGAATTCGGGCGGTCGCACCGATCGTCGAAGATACGACCTCAACTCTCGCGCCCTTCGCGGCAGGCTCCCCTAATCTCACCGTCGCAAGATTCGCTGTCCCTTATTATGCGACCGTGGATGACTTTCTCTTCGACTCCTATCGTGCCCATTTGAACTTCGAGGAGCAGCAGGCTCGCAAGAGGATCTCTTCCTGGATGGCAGTCAGGCCGGCTGATGTGGTCATGCTCGGCCGCGAGACATGCCTCTGGTACCTCCCGGATGATTGCACTGATTTCTCAGCGCCTGTAGTGTTCGTGGCGCACGGTCTTGTCACGCACCGTTGGATGAGCGGCTTGTATCCGGAAGGCCTCTGCAAGGAAATCCTTGCTCGCTATCAACGAGCGGCCCGGATCGCAACGCCCTCCGTCAACACGGCTAGGTTTCTTGCGTCCGTAGGCCTGGACCAGGTGAGGGTGATTCCCAATCCGGTTGACATGGAACTCTTCGCTCCGCGCCCCAAGGATCCCTGTCTGCTCCGCGAGCTTTCCGTAAAGCCGGACGAACTGGTAGTGGTTCACGCTTCCAATCTGAAGGCCGTGAAGCGCCCGCTGGACATTGTCGGGTCTGCCGAAGCTGCGCTCAAAGAAAACCCTGGCCTGGTATATGTCATCGTCGGCGACGGAGAGTACAGGTCTATAATGTCGGATACTTGCCAGAGGAAGGGGATCGCTGATCGTTTCCGCTTTACAGGCTGGGTTGATCACGAGAAAATGCCGGCGTACCTAAACCTCGCCGATATTGTCGTCATGGCCTCTGAGATCGAGACGCAGGCGCTCGTCTACCTTGAAGCGCAGGCGAGTGGCCGCCTCCTGCTCACCAGCGACATACCGGCCGCTCGTGAGGTAGTCTCCGATGGTGAGAACGGGCTTATGTTCCGTGTGGGAGACGTAGACGACTTGAGTGCCAAAACACTGCTTGCTGCCGCAAGTCCCGCCCTGCGAGAGAGGATCGGCCGAGTAGCCCGCCAGACCGTCGGGGCGCACGCACTGCAGCGCGTCGCAAGTGCCTACGATGCGCTCCTCAGAGAGGTTGTCCTCGGCGGCATCGATCCAGACAGGGTCTCCCGCGCCCGCCCGCGCAAACATCGCGAAGCCGGAAGACAGTGAGCGCTGCATCGCCGCACTGCGCGTGCGCAACGCGAAACCGTAACCGCAGACGTCAAAGAACAGCACGGCTTCGGAGTCTTGATCACGTTCACCCGTCCCCGCAGCCCCTGGACGCGAATAGTGTGCACCTGTCCCTCTTGGAGCCGCTGTCACCTCCTGGTCCGACAGTGTATAGGGACCCTGCGCTCTGATGGACCTGTACCTATCTGGTGGAGGCCTTCAAGGTCAGCAATGACCCCGAGTCCGCCGGGAAATGGGAGGCGATCGTCGGCCTGTTCTCAGCTCGGCGCACAACGGTTCGCCGAACGCTTGCCAGTACAGTAAGAACCCAGACCCTAGCCCGATCTTCTCACACCCTTCGAAGCGAGGCGCCGCGCGAGGCCGGCAGATTCAAGGCGCGCGACGGGGTGAGCCCGCAGGCGTACTTGAACAGTACGTCGAGGACTCACCCCGATCGCAACGCAGAAGATGCCGGCCTCC
>JBEKLW010000452.1:0-3099 GCA_050008815.1 Bryobacteraceae bacterium | reverse complement strand
CGCCCGGGCTCGGCATCTATCGTTTCACCATCCTCGACAACTACCGCCTGCAAAAGCACGTCCTCGACGAGAAGGGCGAACGGCTGCTTTCCTACAGCACCCGCGCCAATGACACGCCGACCACGGCCTTCCAGGAGTTGTCCACCTCGGACATCAAGTTTCCCAAGGTCACGCTGGCCGACGGCAAGGAGGTGACCGTCACGCCGGGCGTCTACCAGTCGATCCTCGCCACCGATTACAACCAGGCCGACCGGACGAAGACGTGGGAACACTATCTGAAGACCTATGCCGCCACGGCCAATACCTACGCGGCGCTCTACAACGGCATCCTCCAGCGCGACTGGTTCCTGGCGCAGGCCCGCAACTATCCGAGCACGCTCGAGGCGGCGCTCGACGGCAACAACATTCCGCCCGCCGTCGTGGACACACTGGTCACAGCCGTGCGCCAGGGCACCGCCCCGTTGCAGCGCTACCTGCGCCTGCGCAAGCGGCTGCTCGGGCTGGAGACCTATCACCTCTACGACAGCTTCGTCCCGATCTACAAAATCGAGAAGAGCTATCCGTACGAGGAGGCCGAGCAGATGGTCATCGCGTCGGTGGCGCCGCTCGGGGCCGACTACCAGGCGAAGATGAAGCAGCTCCTCACCGGCGGGCGGGTTGACGTCTACGAGAACGAGGGCAAGCGCAGCGGGGCTTACAGCGCTCCCATCTACGGCGCCGGTGCATTCATGCTGTTGAATCACAACGATACGATGGACGCGGTCTTCACCCTCACCCACGAGGCCGGCCACTCCATGCACACGATCCTCGCCTTTGAGACGCAGCCCTACGTCACCGCCAATTACACGATCTTCGTGGCCGAGGTCGCCTCGACCATGAACGAGCGCCTGATGTTGAAGAAGCTGCTCGAGACCACCACCGACCCGAAGGAGCGCTTCGTGCTCGTCCAGCACGCCGTCGACAACATCGTGGGCACGTTCTACACGCAGGTGCTCTTCGCCAACTTCGAGCTCGAAGCCCATCGCCTGGCCGAGGAGGGCCAGCCCATCACCGTCGACGCGCTCAAGGACATCTACGGCCGGCTGCTGCACGACTACTACGGCGACGCCATCAGCCAGGATGAGCTTTACCGTTACACGTGGGTGCGCATCCCGCACTTCTACAACACGCCCTATTATGTCTACCAGTACGCCACCTGCTTCGCCTCGTCGGCGCAGCTCTACAAGACGATGAACACCGGCACCGCGGCGGAACGCGCGGCGGGGACGGAACGCTACCTCAATCTGCTCAAGAGCGGCGGCAGCGATTATCCGATGGAGTTACTGAAAAAGGCCGGCGTCGACCTGACGCAGCGCGCGACCGTGCAGGCGGTGATCGACCAGATGGACGAGCTGGTGTCGCAGCTCGAAACCGAGGCGGCAAAGATTCAGTAGACGATCAGAAGAGGTCAGACCTCAAGGGTCGGTAGGCGAAATGCCGGCGGTCGGCCCGGTTTCGGTCTGACGTCTGGCCTCTGCAATCCAGCGGTCTGAAATGCGGCTGCGCCGCCTGGTTATGACGGCGCCAGCAGTCTCGCCTCGGCGGCCAGCACGACCCGGGCGAACTCCTCCGGGGTGGCGGCGGTCATAAGCGCCTCGCGACTGGCCGGATCCTTGAAGATACGGCAGAGCAGGCCGACGATTTGCAGGTAACCGCCGGGGTCGGCCTTGGGTGTGCCGAGCATGAACATGAGCCGCACCGTCTGCTTGCCGTTCTCGAAAAATACCCCTGGCTCGCTGCGGCCGACCGCCATGACGATCTTTTTCACGTGTTTGGTGCGCGCGTGCGGCAGGGCGATCTCGTTGCCGAGGCAGGTGGTGTCCAGGCGTTCGCGGGCCAGGAGATCGTTGTAGAAACCCTGGAAATTGGTCACGTCGGGATGACCGGCGAGCAAATGGGCGACCTCGTTCAGCGCCGCGGTGTGCTCCGTGCTCTGCACGTGCAGCGTGATGCGCGCGGGGTCGAGGAGTTGGGCGAGTCTGTCAGCCATGGGTGAATCCCGGCGAAAGCCGGGGTTAGGAGAGGCCTGTCGCGAAGCGATGACAAGGGCGGAGTGGGGCGCGCCCTGGACGGGCGTGACGATGGAAAACGGCCGGCGAAACGCGGCTCGAGGGGAAAGCCACCCGCCGGGGGCACGCTGCCATCAGATCCGCCGGCGGAGGCCGGCGCCGCCGGCAGTCACTTCGAGCCGGCACTCAGCTTCAGACGCCAGATGTTGTAAGCGCCGCCGCGATTGGAGAGGAAGAAGATCACGCCCTCCTCCGACGGCGACCAGGCCGGCATGATGTCGTCCGAGCCGTTCTGGGTCAGACGCTGCAGGTTCGTTCCGTCCGCGTTGATCAGATAAATGTCGTTGTTGTGCCGGCCCTGCTCATCCACGCCATGGTCGGAGACAAACAACACCCGGGTGCCATCCGGGCTGACCGCCGGGTTGAAGCAATTGCTCTTCCGGAAATCCTCCTGGTTGATCAGGGCCGTCTCCAGCTTGCCGTCCGCGGTGATCGAAAAGATCTGCTTTTTCCGGGTGTCCTCATCCAGCTTCACGAAGAAGACTTTTTCCGCGAAGGTGTTGTTGATCTCGCTGGCGCTGATCGACAGCTGCGTCGGCAGCGATCCGTCGAACCGGATGTTGCTGACCTGGGATTCTGCCAGGGGGAAATTGGGTTCCGTGGACAGATAGAACAGCTGCCGGTTGCTGTCGCCATAGGTGGGGGCGAAATTGTAGCGCGTATCGTTGGTCAGCCGCGAAATGCCGCCGGAGAGCCGGTTGTCGACGAGGCTTACGCGGAAGATGTCGGGCTTGTTCCGGTCGCTCCGGTTGGACGCAAACACCAGGT
Organism: Bryobacteraceae bacterium; assembly: GCA_050008815.1. Lineage (GTDB taxonomy): Bacteria > Acidobacteriota > Terriglobia > Bryobacterales > Bryobacteraceae > JBEKLJ01. Next base: position 223 of record JBEKLW010000452.1, on the reverse strand, counting down.
AGTTGCTGCCGTCGTTGGCGATGTCGGGCAGGGTGTCCCAGTAGCGGCTGCCCTGGGTGAGCCGCGCCACACCGCTGGCGGCATCGTCGGCCTGTTTGATGAAAAGGTTGGAATAAAGGTTGCCCTGTTCGTCGTGCTCGGTGAGCCCGAAGATCACATGCTGCCCGTCGGGCGCCACACAGAATGAGTTGATCGATTCCGCGCGAGTGGCGGCCGCCTCCTT
>JBEKLW010000451.1:0-3119 GCA_050008815.1 Bryobacteraceae bacterium | reverse complement strand
GCTCGCCGCCGCCGGCATTGAGGCCGAAGACGGCGAGCTGATCCTGGAGCGCGAGATCTCCCCCGAAGGCAAGTCCCGCGCTTTCGCCGGCAGCCGCCCCATCACGGCCGGGCTGCTGCGCGAGATGGCGCCCTACCTGGGCGACATCCACGGCCAGCACGATCAGCAACTGCTGTTCTCAACCAGCGCCCAGCTCGACATGCTCGACACCTTCGGCGGCATGACCGAACTGGCGAGCGAGACCGCTGGGCACTATCGGCAATGGCGCGCGGTGTCGGGCGAGCTGGAGGAGCTTGAGCGCAGCGAGCAGGAAAAGCTGCGCCTGCTCGACCTGTGGCAGTTCCAGCGCCAGGAAATCGAGACCGTGGCGCCGAAGCCGGGCGAGGACGCCGCGCTCGAGCAGGAGCGGCGCGTGCTCCAGAACACGGCGCGCCTGGAGGAGACGGCGGCCGCCGTCTACGGCGCGCTCTACGATGCGCCCGAATCCGCGCTGACCCAGCTCCGCGCGGCCTCGCGCCGCCTGGAGGAGCTCTGCCGCATCGATCCGCGCCTGGAAGCCATGCGCGAGACGCTGACTCCCTCCATCGTGGCCGTCGAGGAGGCGGCCTACGCCGTTCGCGATTACCTCTCCCACCTGGAAGCCGACCCGGCGCGCCTGGAGGAGGTCGAGTCGCGCCTGGCCGCGCTGGACCGGCTCAAGCGCAAGTACGGCGCGACCACCGAGGGAATCCTCGCGTTCTGGGAGGAGGTGCGCCGGCACATTGAATCCGTCGAAACCGCGGGCGAGCGCAAGGCCGCGCTGGAGAAGGAGCGCCAGCGCCTGGCCGCCGAGTTCGAGAAGGCCGCGGCCAGCCTCTCGGCCCGGCGCAAGGAGGCCGGACGCCGCCTGGAGAAGCGAGTCGAGACCGAGCTAGCCTCGCTGGCCATGGAGCGGACGAAGTTCCAGGCCGTGCTGGCCAGCGCAGCGTGGTCGGAGAGCGGCATCGACGCCGCCCAGTTCCTGGTCTCGCCGAACGTCGGCGAGGAGTTGCGGCCGCTCGAGAAAGTCGCCTCGGGCGGCGAGATCTCGCGCATCGCCCTGGCGCTCAAGACCTGCATCGCCGCCTCCACCGGGCGCCGCGCTTCGGCCGCGCCGCGCACGCTCGTCTTCGACGAGGTGGACGCCGGCATCGGCGGGCGCGCCGCCGAAACCGTCGGCCGGCGGCTTAAGCAGCTCGGCGCGTCACACCAGGTGCTCTGCGTCACCCACCTGCCGCAGATCGCCGGTTTCGCCGACCATCATTTCTACGTCGAGAAGAAGGAATCGGGCGGACGCACCGTGGCCACCATCGAGGAGCTGAAGGGGGAGGCGCGGACGCGCGAGATCGGCCGCATGCTCTCGGGCGAGCGCCTCACGCGCGAGGCGCTCAAGCACGCCGAACAGTTGATCAAGACCGGCGCGGAAGAGTAGCCGGTCCGCTACGCCGTGCACCCGGAACCGAGCCGCGACCGCAAGGGAGCGGAGTTTTTCGCTGTTACGCCGCGCACCCGGAACCGAGCCGCGACCGTAAGGGAGCGGAGCTTTTCGGCCGGCGAATGAACGCGGATTCCCCTGATTTGCGTCGAACCGCGTTCATTCGCGGCTCCCGCTCAGGCTAGCGTGTTCAGCGAGTATTCGCGCCGGGCTTCGTAGGCCGCGATCGCCGCTTCCTGCCCCGAGATGTAGCCCAGTTCGTCCACGCCCGTCAGCAGGCAGTGCTTCGAGAAGGCATCCACCGGGAACTCGACCGCCCGGCCATCCGGCAGCGTGAGCGTCTGCGCGGCCAGGTCAACGGCAACCGTAGCCTCGGGGTCCTTCTCGGCCAGCGCGAACAGCCCGGCGTGGACCTCGCGCGGCACCGTCACCGGCAGCAGCGAATTCTTGAGCGCGTTCTGGCGGAAAATGTCCGCAAACGACGTGCTGATCACCGCCCGGAAGCCGAACTGCGTCAGCGCCCAGGGCGCGTGCTCGCGCGAGCTGCCGCAGCCGAAGTTGTCGCCGGCCAGCAGGATCTCCGCGCCCCGCACCCGCGCCTGGTTCAGGATGAAATCCGGCTTGGGCCGGCCCTGGGCATCGTAGCGCCAGTCGCAGAAGAGCTGGTCGCCGAGCCCCTCCTTCGAAATCGTCTTCAGAAAGCGGGCCGGGATGATCTGGTCGGTGTCGATGTTGTCGGCCTTGAGCGGAACCAGCCGGCTCTCGAACTTGGTGAACGGTTTCATGGCAGCGTCCTCACATCGGTTACCAGGCCCGTCACCGCGGCCGCGGCGAAACTCGCAGGAGGCAGTATCGTCGAAGACACGCTACGCCCGCCGATGAATGAAGCTATGGCAGCCAGGATAGTTCAAGGCGATGCCAACCTCGAAAACTATTTCACAAAACTGCAGGCTGACGTGCTTGGGGGCAGGCAGCTCCTGCCCTTGGCCCGCCTGATCATTCGTGATCGCGCACAAGCTCTTTCGAATCTATCCGCGGCCATGGCTGAGAGATCTCTTTCCGCGCTGAAAAACTTTGTGAAATCGGCTTCCATGCTGCCCGGCCGAAAGCTGGTTTTTTTCCTGTCTGACGGGTTTGCGCTTCAACTCGCCGTGAGCGACATCGTGGACAGATTACGGCAACTGACCACCGCCGCTGCCAACGCCGGCATTGTGATCTACACCCTGGATACGAGGGGTCTGGAGGCTGGCCTGCGCGATGCCAAAACCAGGTTGCCCGGAGATCCGGATAACGACCTGATCCAAAGCCCCTATAATGCGGTCATGGATTTCCAGGACGGCCTCAATGCGCTGGCGGCGGACACGGGCGGCCGTTTCCTGCGAAACACCAACGCATTCGACACGGCCATATCCACCGCCATGGCCGAAGCATCCCGCTATTACCTCCTGGGGTGGTACGTCGACCCGGACTTGTTGAAGCCGGGGAGATATTGGTCTCTCCACGTTTCGATCAAAGATCGTCCCGATCTCAAAGTGCGCCTGCGCGCTGGTCTGGTGGATCTTTCGCAGTCCGTTCCGATCCAGCAGAACAAGCCCGTTAAACCCGCGATCTCTGCCAAGGACGCCGCGGACCAGTTAAAGCACGCCCTCGGAGCCCCGTTTCAAAT
>JBEKLW010000450.1:0-3120 GCA_050008815.1 Bryobacteraceae bacterium | reverse complement strand
AGGATGCGCCGCAGGTCGGGGTGGTGGCGGAACCTGACCCCGAACAGGTCGAAGGCCTCGCGCTCGTGCCAGTTCGCGGCCGGCCAGACGCCGGTCACCGAGTCGATTTCCGGGTCGAGGCCGGGCAGGCGGCACTTCAGCCGGAGCCGCAGGCTGCGTTCGAGCGAGTGCAGCAGGTACACGACCTCGAAGCGGGGCTCGGCCGGGTACCAGTCCACCACGGTCACAGCGCTGAGCCGGTTGAACTTGCGCTCCACGCGCAGAAAGCGACAGACGGCGACGATCTTCTCGGGTGGGATCTCGAGGCTCGCCTGCCCGGCGTCGATGCGGCCGCCGGCCAGGGAAGACGGGTCCCAGGCCTCGATTGCCGCGGCCTCCGCACAGTCCTTCAAATCTTCAGGGATCATTAACCTCCCAGAGCGCTCCAGCCCCTCCCCTTGGCGCCTGCCGTGTCACCGGGCCGCTGGCCGGTCCCTACTCCAGGCGACGGACGGCCGCCTCCGGCCAGGCCCGCCCGCCGCCCTTGGCCGGCTGGGAAGACGCCTCCACCGACCAGGACAGGGCTCCTTTCTTCCAGATGTAGTAGAAGCCTGAAAGGATCAGCACTACGAAGACGAACATCTCGACGAAGGCGAAGAACTTCAGCTCGCGGTAGACCACCGCCCAGGGGTAGAGGAAGACCGTTTCAATATCAAACAGGATGAAGACCATCGCCACCAGGTAGAACTTGACGCTGAAGCGTTCGTGGGGAGAGCCCTGGGGAGGCACCCCGCATTCGTAGGGCATGTCCTTGGCGCGGCTGCGGACCCTGCGGCCGAGGAGGGCCGAGGCGGTCAGCATGCCGCCGGCGATGGCCATGGCGATCAGAACCTGCAGCAGGACGGGAAAGTAGGTCTGACTATACGAGGTCGGCATCGATCCGCTGCGCTCCCCAGCCGCGCGTTCCCTCCCCGCGGCGCTCGCTACCCCCGATGAGGTCTCCGCGCTTCCCACTTCGACTATAATGAGGTGCAAAACGGGGTGTCAAATCCCGCCGGAACATGCAGATTGAGGTGAATGGGGAGCGGCGCGAGGCGCCCGAGGGCGAGACCCTGCTGGGGCTTCTGGAATCGCTGGGTCTGGACCCTGGCCGGGTGGCGGTGGAGCTGGACCGGGTGATCGTGAAGCCGCCCGAGTGGGGCGCGCGGCGGCTCTACCCGGGCGCGCGGCTGGAAATCGTGCACTTTGTCGGGGGAGGGTAGCGGCGGAGGCGGCGCCCCCGTAAAAAATTCCGTTGACAGGCCCCCCGCCGAAGTACAATTCTATAGCTAGCCCTTTTTTCTGATTTTTTAAACGGAAACGTTCAACCATGTTCAAAACAAGGAAGGTCCGTCCTGCTCCGGCCGCTTCCGCGGGGTACTATTCCTCCAGCGAGGTCGCCCGCGTCGCCAACGTCAGCTTGCGGCAGTTGCAGTGGTGGGACGAGCGCCACGTGGTCTCCCCCGAGCACCAGGGCCACAAGCGCGTCTACAGCCCCGAGCAGGTGGTCGAGGTCACAGTCATAGCCGAGCTGCGCCGGAAGGGCTTCTCGCTCCAGAAGATCCGGCGCGTGCTGCGCTACCTCCAGCGCGAGATGGGGCGGCGGCTGAGCGACGTGCTCTCCAACGAGTCGGACCTGCACCTGCTCACGGACGGCAAGTCCATCTACCTCGAAGAGCGGCAGGAGCGCATTATTGACCTGCTCAAGAACGCCCGCCAGCCCATGTTTCTGGTCTCGGTGAGCGACCAGGTGCGCCGCCTCCAGGCCACCCCGAAGAAGCCGGCCCGGCCGGAGACGATGGCGGCGGCGAGGAAGGCCCGCGCGATTTAGGCGCTGGGAGCGGCCCGGGAGCGGCCCCGGGGGCAGGGGCGCCGTGGCTGCTATACTGGGACCAGATTTGGGGAACAACACCGCCATGGGCCGACGCAGACGCTTGTCCTTTCTATTCCCAGCCATCATTGTCGCCAGCTCGATCCTGGGCGGAGTGTACGGGTCGGGCCTGAGCAGTGCTGCCGCGGCGTCCTCCAGCGAAGACGGCATTCGCGACTCCGTGGACGCCTTCACCCGGGTGTACGCGCTGGTGGAACGCAACTTCGCGGATCCGGTCAACCCCGACCGCGCCATGTACAAGGGCGCGATCCCAGGCATGCTGCGGACGCTGGATCCGCACTCGAACTTCTTCGATCCGCATGAGTTCCAGATCCTCCGGGAGGATCAGCGCGGCCACTACTTCGGCGTTGGAATGCAGATCGGCGTGAGCCGGCCCGCTAGCGGCAAGACCATCGTTATTGCTCCCTTTCCGGGCTCGCCGGCCTACCGGGCGGGCATCCGCCCGGGCGATGTGGTTCTGGCCGTGGATGACAAGCCGACCGAGAAGCTGTCGCTCTCCGAGATTGCGGATCTTCTGAAGGGCCCGCGGGGGACGCGGGTCAAGGTGACGCTGGGCCGCGAGGGCAGCGAGGCGCCGCTGACGTTCAACCTGGTTCGCGACGAGATCCCGCGCAAGAGCGTTCCGGATGCCTTCTGGATCCGGCCCGGCATCGCGTATGTGGCGATCGATTCGTTCAACGTGAACACCGGCCGCGAGATGGAGGACAACCTGCGCCGTCTGGGCGAGAGCAACATCCAAGGCCTGATCCTGGACCTGCGCGAAAACCGCGGCGGACTGCTGAACGAAGCCGTGGAAGTTGCCGGACACTTCCTGCGCAAGGACCAGACGGTGGTTTCGCATCGCGGCCGGTCCGAGCCGGAGCAGGTGTTCCGCGCGAAAACCGGTAATCAGGGCCGGCAGTATCCGGTGGTGGTGCTGGTGAACCGTAACACGGCCTCCGCTTCGGAAATCGTCGCCGGAGCGCTGCAGGATCACGACCGCGCCTGGGTGATGGGCGAAAACACTTTCGGCAAGGGCTTGGTGCAGGCGCAGTTTCCGCTGTCGGAAGACGCGGCCCTGCTGCTGACCATCGCGCGCTACTACACCCCCAGCGGCCGGCTCATCCAACGCGACTATTCCCACCGTTCGTTCTTCGATTACTACTATCACAACCGGCAGGAAGACGCGCAGAATTCCAACGACGTGAAGATGACCGATGGCGGCCGCACGG
>JBEKLW010000045.1:0-9987 GCA_050008815.1 Bryobacteraceae bacterium | reverse complement strand
ACCAGGATCAGAACCGCGAATCCAATGAGAAAAAAGTAGAAGCGGGGATACATCGTTCCGCGCACGAGGACGGCGCCAATCGCGGTACATGCTCCCGGAAGTGCGAATAGCGCAAAGACCAGGCGGTTCTCGTGGTAGTAGCTCCAAGCGCCGCAGGCGATGACTAGCGCAGCCACCACGAGTATGCCCTCGGTTCCCAGACCGCGTGTCAAACCTCGAAGAGCTTCCCACACCGCCCAGCGCGGAGTGGAAACGGCCCTCATGGCTGAGGGCCGGTTCACAAAGAAATTCCGGACCTGCGTCATGAGTGGGGCGTAGAACAGCAAGGTCAGTCCCCCGGTCAGGAGGAATGCCTGTAGTGCGAGCCTCCACTTCGCCAGGCCCAAACCTCTCTTCCAATCCGCCAGAGCGGCCCCGGCGCAGATGAATAAATGACTCGCCACCAGGAACACCATCGTGAGGTGTGTGTATACGCCCAGTGACGCGGCCGCGGCGTAAGCGGCGTAGGGGCCGCGGCGTCCGGTCCGCATTCCGCGCAGCAGAAACAACGTCGAGGAAAGCGCCCAAAACGCCAGTGCGGTATACCCGCGAGCATTCTGGGAGAACCACACGTGATGATACGACACGGCCAGCAGCGCGGCAGAAATCAGAGCCTCAGTGCGCGTAGAGACAGAAACTCCCAGGCGGTACATCACCGGAATCGATGCAGCGCCAAATACGACCGCCGGCAAGCGCAGGCTCCAGGCATGTTCTCCAAAGGCAAGAACACTCAGCCGCGCGAGAATCGAGTACAGCGGATGTTGGATATCACCAGGGAATACTGTGACAATCTCCGCCAGCGGGCGCCTGACGGTAATGACGAGAAAATAGATCTCGTCCCACCAGAGACCCTTGTTGACTTCGATAACGCGCAGCCCCGCCGCCAAGGCCGTCAGGGCCATGAGCCATACCCAGGGAGGGGTCGACTGGAGCTTGTCCGAGTAGCCGCCGCGCTTTTCATCGCGGGTCAAGTTCATACGATTGTCGTGCAAAGTCCCTGTTCCGGCGGGCCGGTCTGCGTGTAGCAAGGCTCGTACCGCATGATAGACGATCATCCTTCCACCATGCAACTCCATGCCAAGAGCCGCCCGTATCAATCTGTGCCCCGAACTCCCGCCCCCAATCACACGACGGCGTTTGGGGCCGAGTGACTGCGGGGCCTGGCCGCTAGCGCCCCCGTCTTTCACTGCCCCGAATGTGTCCGACGGGCCCAGCTCGGCTCCTAGCGGAGTGTCCAAGAAGCAGTTGGACATTTCATTTAGGGAAAAGGATTCCAGGGATTCGTAATCCACGAGATTGATCACGGCCGGAAATTCGACAAGGGCCGCGCAAAGCGATTGACGGACGGACTCCATGCTGTAATCCGCACGTTCATGGCCCGGCTTCCGATAGTCGTTTACGTGCTACTCCTGGCGATTGCGGTTGCGTTGCAGGGGCGCACGGCGACCGGTGTTCCTAGGGGCCGACCTCGCCGCACCGGATCCGCCCGCTCAATTCACCACCGGAGTAATGGCCCATGACTACCTGAGGTACGCCTTGGGCGCCAACTACGTGGCGTGCGCGCAGTCGTGCTATGTGCGATTCCCGAAAGTGGCCTTGGGGCAATGGCCACGTGTCTACTTTGCATTGCAGGCCGCCTGGTATCTGGATCTTTGTGAACTAGTCTTCGGACGGCGGCTGCGCCCCAGCATGCAGGGGCCGGGCCGTCCTCCAGGCCCTGGCTCCGAGCATGGCCCGCACCAGTTGATATGGCTGGTAGACAATGCTGGGCCACAGGAAAACCTCGTTGGTGCAGTAACATCGGCGGTCCGCGATGGATCTCCTCAACGCCCGCGCTTGGGGCGACGACCAGATTTCGCTGAAGCTCCTCTCGCGCAGGTTCCCCAGCGGCGCATGCGATTCGCAGACGCTCACGTCGCCGTTGGAATACACCACGGCGTTCAGGATGCCCGCCCGGCACGGAACTTCCTGTCGCTTCTTCGCCTCGGTCCGGACCTTCGCCCATTGCAGCATCGGCTCCACAATGGAACCGTACCGGCCGCGCTCGCGTGGAGCCCACAATTGCCGCACGTATTGGTAGAGCCTCTCGTACTGTTCCAGCCCCGGGCCTTCGAGCGAAGGGTTCTTCCGGTCGCCGCGGATCATAGCCAAGTCATGGTGATCCATCTTTGGGCAGCGCTCATACAGGTACAATGTGAGCCGCTGGATCTCATCCATGTTCACCTGGGTTGCCGTCGAGACGGCGTGTATCCGTAAACGCAGGTCGCTCGCCTGGAGCTGGGCCAGCGCGTCGTAGGTTTGCATGGCCTTTTCGAATGCGCCGGGCGAGCCCCGGAACCGGTTGTGGAATTCGCCCATGCCGTCCAGAGAGATCTCGGCGACGAACAGATCCAGGTCCTTTTCCTCTAGTGTCCCGGCGATCTGGTCTACGGTCCGCTCGGTGAAATAGCCGTTGGTGGGGACGTAGATCTGCCGGACTCCGTTATGCCGGATGAACTGGCGGCAGATCTCCGCGAATTCCGGGCGCAGGAACGGCTCGCCGCCGGAGAGGTTGAGGTTTTCGATGCGGCCCAGAGAACGGGAAAGCGCGAACAGCTCTTCCGTGGTGAGATCGTCGCGCCGGTTCAGATTGCGCCAATAGAAGCAATGTTCGCATTTCTGGTTGCAGATCGAGTTGATGAACAGAATCAGAAACGGCGGACCCGCCGGGTCCCGGCGATTCTGCCAGGTGAGGCGCGCGTGACGGCGAAGACGATCGAGAGCGTTCATGCGGTGCCCGTGCGCTGTGTCGCGGGGCAGTTACCGGAAGCAGCCGTGAGCCTCGCGGCTCTCCCGGCAAGGTTCTGCCGACCAATTATGCCACAGCGCTGCACGGCCAGACTGTGGAATCGGCCGGCGAACGGCCGCCCATCTCGCGGCAGCCATCGCCGCCAACGCCGGTCACGTCGAGTTGAAGCCCCGCACATTGTGAAGCACCCTGCGGAAGCCGATATACAGCGCGCCCGAGGGCCGCAAGAGACGCTCCAGAGTAAACCTGCCGCGGAGGTAGTAGGCATCGATTCGCGGCAAGTCCAAAGCGCAAGATCGGGACGAGACAAACTGGAGCGACGTGCCCACCGCAAAATCGAAGTGCCGCCCCGCCGCCGCCATCACACTCGCCGAGCGGGATCCGTAAGGATATGCCAGCCAGCGGGTCGGCCTGCCCAGGTGCTGTTCGATTTGGTTCTGGCAGACAAGCAGTTCCCGTTCGCACTCCGCCTCAGGCAGCGCAGGGAGGCGGGGATGAGTGTTCGTGTGCGCTCCTATCGAAATCCAAGCAGGCAGCGATGCCAGGTCCCGCCAGTCCATTAAGCGGAGGCCAGGAACGCCAGAGGGCTGGCTCGGCCAGTTGTTGCTGCCCCCGCAGTACCCGCTCACAACAAAAATCGTCGCGGGGAGCCGCAACCTGTCGAGGAGCGGGACGGCGTGATCCAGCAGATTGCGAAATCCGTCGTCGAACGTGATGGCCACGCAGTTGGGGCGGCGCAACGCCTCGTCGAGAGGCACCACTGGAACCGAAGAGGATGCCAGGAACTCCATCTGCCGGCGGAACCGTTCCGGTGGCATGGAGATGACCGAACCGGAGTCGTCCAGCGAGTGGTAGGTAAGAATAGCGGAGCGCCAGGCAGTCATCGCCCGGCCGCTTTGGCCCTGGTTCTTTCGGCCGGGCCTGCTCGGCCGCCTGCGGAGCCCCAAAGCCTGCCAACCTGGAATCTCACCAGCTCGATCGAGAATGCGACACCGCTGGAAAGGAAATAGAGGAAATGAAAAGGAATCGCAGCCAGCGCAAAGAACTTGCCGCGTTCGGCCGCCAGAAAGAGGTAGAACTGCTGGTTCGCCACCACCAGGCCCAGCAGGAGAAGCAGAAGCAGTAATGCTATCGGCTTCCGCGGAAAATAGACCCAGACCAATCCGGCGGCCACCAGACTGTAGCCGCCTACCCAGACTCCAGTCCGCCGCCGCCACGTTTCCCGCGAGTACGCGTAGCGGTGCCGGATAAACAACCCTAACGCCGCGATCACAACCATGGGGATGATGGCGTACATGCGAAACGCGTAGGCGAGCCCTGCAATCACAACCAGCATCGCTCCCATGATCGACGAGACCATGGACGAGTGACGGGCCCACCCCTCGACCCAGTACCCGGAAAGGAGAATGAAGAACGTGGCAAACAACGGCGTCAGGAAATACGCATGCCAATGCAGCGCGAGGTACGCGCCCATCATGGCCGCCAGGCACACCAACGCCACGCTGATACGCTGGCTGATGCGGAGGCTCAACGCGTCTGGCATGTGGCCGCTGCGGAGGGACAACCGGGACCAGGGAAGCGCCCGATAGAAGAAGTCCGTCCCGATCATGTTGCCAAGGCTCCAGCGCTTCAGGTGCTTTACCTGGATATCCGGGCACAGAATCAGATTGCGATTGGCCTGAGCCAGGCGGTATCCCAATTCGATGTCTTCGATCGCAGGCGCCTGGTACATCTCATTGAACCCGCCGAACGCGAGAAAAACGGACTTGCGAATGGCCCCGCAACCCGCCCAGAATGTAGCCGCCTCCCGCCGTGACGATTGGTGGACAAAACAGTGCAACAGGTTGCGGTACTGGGACACGAAGGTGGAAGCGGAAGGGGAACGATCGTACGATCCCATCAGCGCATCGAGGCTGGGATCGTTGTCAAACTCAGCCACGATTTTGCGGATCGTGTCGGAGTGGACGCACACGTCCGCATCGATAAACAGCAGCACGTCGCCGGAGGCGGCCTGGGCGCCGATGTTGCGGGCGCGGGCCGGTCCAAGGCGGCCGCCGGTGGACAGCACCTTCGCACCATGCTCCCTGGCGACATCGCCGGACCCGTCCGTCGACCCGTCGTCCACAACGATGCATTCCAGGGGAGCGGTCTGCGAAGTTCGCAAGCTCGCCAGGCAGAGACCCAAATTGCCGGCGTCGCTGTAAACCGGTATCACAACCGATACCCGCGGTCGCATAGTGCTGTCGATATAGTATAAACGGAACCATGGTGTGCGATCACGGCTGTTTTGGGTGAACCGCAACTCAGAGGATCGAAGGTGGGCGGCTGGATGTATACTACCTGGGAGCCGAGAGTCCAAAATGGAAATTGCGGATCATGTCATGCCGGCAACCCAGGCTGTGACGAAGGCCGATCCGTCTCTTCGTGTTTGCTCCTACGACGACCGCCCTGAGGCGATGGACGGATTCATATTGATGGGAGAGTCCTTGTGCCGCGCGAATGTGGATGTCTCGCTGCATTTGACCGCACCGGAAGCGCCGGATTCGGTGCGCGCCTGGGCCCAGGGCCGGCCAGAGGTGGTCCTCTCCACAACGCGGATCGAGGGTGTGACCGGCTGGGACGCCAAGCCATGGCTGTTGCTCCAGGAGTTGTCCGAGAGGCAGGAGGTGCTCTGGCTCGACAGCGACGTGATCGTCAACCGTGCGCTCTCCTCGCTCCTCAGGCAGTTTCCACCCGATTCGCTGATCGTGGCAGAGGAGTGGCTGCGGGCCCAGGCTATCCCCGCCAGCCATTTTTGGGGGATGCCTTCGGGCCGCACCATACCGCTGATCAACCCTTGCTTCGTACGCGCGACGCAGGCTCATCGGCCGCTGCTGGAACGTTGGCTTCAGATGACCCGCGACCCGCGCTACCGTGAGGCGCAGGCGCTCCCTTTGGAGCGCCGGCCGCTTCACCTGTTAGGAGATAACTGGCTTCTAATCGCCTTGCTGGAGAGCGAGGAATTCTGCCAAGTGCCTTTCCACTGCATTCGCCGGGCCCGCCACATCGCTCAGTGCGCCGGATCGTCGGGCTACCGGCCCCGCGATCGCTTACTCGATTTGTTCCGAGGGCTTCCGCCGCTCATCCACGGCCTCGGGCGCAAACCCTGGGAGTCCACGCGCGAGCGAAGCCGCATCCGGCGGTTCCTGCTCGATCTTGCAACCGATGTGTCCCCTTACGTACTGGCGGCGCGAAGGGTCGCAAGAGACATCGACATGACCCCGGATTGGCTTGAAGCGCGCACCCGGCTGGGCGCGATGCTCCGGACACTTACTGGCGGTCACCCGGGAATGGCCGGGCTGCCTTTGGCGAGCATTCATGCTCTCCACATCAAAATCAACCAGATGATGGGATCAAGAGAGAGAGCGCGATAAGGGACGATGACTGGGCAAGGCTGCATAGCCGATCCGGAGGCCTTCCTGGTAGCCTGATGCCTGTTTCCAGGAGATGTGAACATGCGGCGTAGGGATGAAGGGTGGTATCAAGCCGACGGCGCCGGGGCCCGCAAATTACCTCTTTCGTGTAAGGCCGCCTATCTTCTGGCATCGCCATTAGTGCCGTTTTTGTTGTTGGCGCGCATGGCGCTGCGTGTGTCAAGAAAGCATTGTCGTATGGATAAGTTCGCCCGGTCGCTGCCGTTGCTGATCACAGCCCTGATCGTCTATGTGGCTGGTGGATGCATTGGCTACGTGGCTGGGCCGGGCGACGCGCTTCTGAAGGTGGAGTAGATGGCTCCCGTGGAGAATCCCCCTCTTTCGGTGGTGGTGGCGATCGTCAGCGATACCACCGGCCATCCCGATACGACCCACTTGGAGCCCTGCCTGGAGGCCCTGGGCCGGCAGCCTTTAGCGTCCACGATGGAGATCATTGTTCCGTATCATCCCGCGGTAAGGGGAATCACTGCTCTGAAGGGGCGGTTTCCGAACGTGCATTTCCTGGAAGTGGCGGATTTGCGGACGTACACCGGGGGCGGTGGGAGCCGCGAGCACCACGACGAGTTGCGCGCACGAGGTCTGGCTGTGGCGCGGGGCAAGGTGGTGGCGTCGATTGAAGACCACGGGATCGTGGCGCCAGACTGGAGCACTCGCCTGCTGGAGGCTCACGCTGGACCTTTTGCCGCGCTGGGCGGCGCCATTGAAAACGGCGTTGACCGGCCGCTGAACTGGGCGGTCTACTTTTGCGATTTTCTGCGCTACCAGAACCCGCTGCCGGAAGGCGAAACCGCCATCGTAAGCGATGCTAATGTGGCTTACAAACGAAACGCCTTGGAGTCCATCCGGCCCATCTGGCAGGAGATCTTTCATGAAACTTCTGTGACTGCGGCATTGCGCTCGCGGGGTCAAAAACTGTCGCTCGCGCCGGCCGCGGTACTCTATCAGCACCGCCAGGGGCTCCGGGTGAGTTCGGCGCTGAGAGAACGATTTGTGTGGGGCCGCTCCTACGCCGCCACGCGCGCCAGGCTGGCGCACCTTCCCCAGCGAGTCTTCTGGACGGTTTTCGCACCGTCGCTGCCCGTCTTGATGATGGCTCGCATGACCCTGATGGCCTGGAAGAAACGACGCACCATGACCGCATTCCTGAAGGCTCTTCCACTCACCAGCGCGCTGGCGGTGAGCTGGGCATGCGGCGAATGGATCGGCTACGTCACCGGCCGGGCGAACGCCGCGGGAGCGCAAGTGGCGGAAGCAGTCGCGCGCGGCTTGCGGGCGGCGCCATAGCCATGCGGATCGCCGTCGATGCAACATGCTGGCACAACCGGCGCGGCTACGGAAGGCACGCCCGTGCGCTGCTCCACGCGCTGGCTCAACTCGATCGGGCGAACCGCTACACGCTCTTTCTGGATTTGACCGAAGAAGCCGAGCCGGCGCCGCCGGAGTGCGAAGTGCGGATTGTGCGGGCGGCGGTGCCGACGTTTCGCGCAGCCTCTGCGGCTGGTCACCGGAGGCTTGCCGACATGTGGCGCATGAGCCGCGCACTGTCGGCGCCGGAGTTCGACCTGGTGCTCTTCCCGACGATCTACAGCTACGTTCCCGTCTTCGGGCCCGCCCGCAAGCTGGTCATGGCCCACGACGTCATCGCGGAGACCTATCCCGAATTCACGGTTCCCGGGGTGCGCGCAAGGCTGTTCTGGAGAATCAAGGTCCTGCTGGGTTATTGGCAGGCCGATGCGCTGATCACCGTGTCGGAGTATTCGCGCGCCGGCATTCTACGACGCTTTCAAGTGAATCCGCGCCGCGTATTTGTAGTGGGAGAAGCCGCAGACAGCGTCTTCCGGAGGCTCGATGACCCCGTACCGGGGCCCAATCTGCTGCGCTTCGGAATCGACGCGTCTCGCCGCACGGCCGTCTATGTGGGGGGCTTCAGCCCGCACAAGAACCTGGATGCGTTGATCGCGGCATTTGCCCGGATTGCTGGGCAAGAGGAGTTCGCGGACGTGCTCCTCGTGATGGTTGGAGATACGTCGGACGACGCTTTTCACACCTGCCTGGGAGCTCTGGTCGCACAGGTGCATACGCTGGGACTGCGCGACCGCGTCATCTTCACTGGCTACCTGGATGACGAGGACTTGGTCGTCCTGATGAACCTGGCGGCCGTCTTGGTGCTCCCTTCTTTCATGGAGGGCTTTGGTCTGCCCGCCGTGGAAGCTGCCGCGTGCGGCTGCCCGGTGGTGGCCACCAAGGCAAGCCCGCTTGAAGGGCTGCTCGGCAACGCCGGCATTTATGTCGGTACGGGCCAGCACGAGATTGGGGAGGCGCTGGCACGCGTGCTCTCGAGCTCGGAACTGCGCGCCCGCATGCGGGAGCTCGGGCTGGAGGCCGCGCGCCGCCTCACCTGGGAAGCCGCCGCCCGGCAGATGATGGATGTGATCCGTGAGGTGGCTCGAGGATGAACCGTCCCCTGAATTTTCTGCACCTCACCACCTTCTATCCGCCGTACAGCTTTGGGGGCGATGCCATGCAGTTATACCGGCTGTCGCATGCCCTGGCGGATAGCGGTCATCACGTCGATGTGATTCATTGCGTGGATTCCTACCACTTGTTGCACCCTGGCGATCCCCCCCTAGAGTTTGCTGAGCACCCGAATGTGGTGCGGCACGAGCTGCGCAGCGGCTTTGCGTGGCTTTCGCCGCTGCTCAGCCAACAGACCGGTCATCCGTGGCTCAAGCGCCAGCAGATCCGCGAAACGCTCCAGGCGCGGGCTTACGACGTCATCCATTTCCACAACATCTCGCTGCTCGGCCCCGGGGTGCTGGCGATCGAGCCCGAGGGGAGCCAGGCCGTGAAGATGTACACCACGCATGAGCACTGGCTGATCTGCCCCACGCACGTGCTCTGGAAATTCAACCAGGCGCCTTGCGATCGCCCGGAGTGCCTGCGCTGCACCATTCAGGCGAAACGGCCGCCGCAGATCTGGCGCTATACGGGATTGCTCGAACGGATGGCGGCGTGCGTAGATCAGTTTCTGGCGCCGAGCCGTTTTACGTGCCAGATGCACGGCGAGAGAGGGTTTCCCTTTCCGGTGGCCTGCCTGCCGAACTTCATCGATCGTGCAGACGATGACTGGCAACGCCCCGCGCCCCGCCCGCAGGAGGCCCCGTATTTCCTGTTTGTCGGACGGCTCGAACGGATCAAAGGCCCCCAGACCCTCATTGCCCTGTGGGACCGCGTACCCGGCTGCGATTTGCTGCTGGCGGGTGCCGGAAGCTATGAAGGGGAACTGCGCGCGATGGCGGCCCACAACTCCCGGATCAAGTTCCTGGGCCCGCTGACGCAGCGAGAACTTGGCGGGCTGTACTACCATGCGATCGCCTGTCTGGTCCCCTCCGTCACCTATGAAACCTTCGGAATGACCAGCGTCGAGGCCTTCGCGAGGAAGACTCCGGTAATTGTGCGAGACTTGGGCGCGCTGCCGGAGCTCATTCAGGATAGCGGCGGCGGGTTTGTCTTCCGCACGGACGATCAGCTCCTGGCGGCGATTCACAACCTCGCCCGTTCCCCCTCGCTGCGCGCCGAACTGGGGCAGAAAGGATACGACGGGTTCTTGCGATTGTGGTGCCGGGAAGCACACCTGCGCTCGTATTTCGGGTTTCTCGAAAGCGCCGCGCAGAAGAAGTTTGGGTG
>JBEKLW010000449.1:0-3132 GCA_050008815.1 Bryobacteraceae bacterium | reverse complement strand
CCGGCGCGGCTGATGATTGTCTTCACTTCGTGAGGCGTCAGGTTCTGCGCCTCGTCCACCACCACGAACATGTTGGCGATGCTGCGGCCGCGAATATAGGTTATCGCCTCCAACTCGACGAGGTCCTGTTGGAAGAGCTGCTCGATCTGCGGGTCGGGCACGAAGTCGATGTATCCGAACCGGCCGTACAAGTCGCGCATCCTGTCCAGGCCCTTGCGCAGCTTGGCGGTCGAGAAGACGTCGCCCGGCGCCATCTGGAAAAGCTGCGGGGTCAAGCTCTCGGGTACCCGGAACAGCTTCACGCCCACGTAGTTGAAGTTGCGGATCTTGTACTTCTGGCCCTCTTCGATCGGCAACTGGATGTCGGCGCGGATGCCCGGACGGTTCGTGTAGAACAGCGGGACGCGGAACTTCCCGCCGCCCACGTTACGCAGCGTCACCTTGTGGTCCAGCACCCGGACATAGAAGTAGCCGTGCTCCTGGTAGAAGACCCGGATCCTGTCCCGGTCCTCCTCCAGTTTGGCAAGGTCATAGGTCTTGGCGAACAGGTTCTCGAACAGCAGCGAGTGCGGCACGCCTATGGGGCGCAGGTTCTTCATCGCCCGGATCACCGCGCGCTGGCTCATGACCTGGTTGCCCAGGATATCGATGCGGCCGACCTTGACCTTGGGGCCTTCGTTGACGCGAAAGGTGATCTCCAGCGAGGCGGGCGGGATCTGCCTCAATTCCGGCGTCACCTGCGCGTACTGCCGGCCGCGCTCGCCCAGGAACTCCCGGAGCGCCACCGTCGCGCGCTGGACCTTGTTCGGGTCGTACTGGGATTCCACCGACAGCCCGACCTTGCGCTCCTTGAACCGGTCCAGGATCTCCGACACCGTTACCGACTTGATCCCCTCGTAGCGGATGGAGCGAACCACCTGCCGCTCCACCAGCACGAAGCGGACGATGAGGCCCGTCCTGCCGGGCTCGGTCTCGAGCGTGATGTCGTCGAACCGGCCCGTGTTCCACAGCGCCATGAAGTCGCGCCGCAGCGTGTCCGGGCTGTAGCGGTCGCCCTTCTTGCTGAAGATCGTCGCCCGCAAGGTGTCCTGGGGGACCCGGCGCGAGCCTCGGAACTCGATGGCCTCGATGACGTCCTGGCTGGGCGTCACCGGCGCCGGCAGCGCGGGCTTGGGCTCCTCGAGCTGGGGGGCCGCCGGAGCTGCGTGAACTGGCGCGGCTGGCGCCGCCTGGGGCTGTTCCGCCTCCGGCACCGTCTCAAACGGGCTGGGCTGCTGCGGCTTCGGCTGGGGCGGCGGTTGCGGCTGGGGTTGTGAGGGCGGCGGGGGCTCCCGTCGCTGCTCGGATGAGGGAGCAGGTTGCGGCTGCGCGCTCGCAGGGAGGCAGCAGGCGCAAACGAAGAGTACCCACAGGCACCCGGGCCTGTTAAACCTCATGAAAGCCTAATCCCTCTCCACTCTGCGCGCTTGTTCCGACGTCGGGCTTCCTCGGGAAGTTTCACTTGGCGGTCGCCATCTCGGCGCAGATCTGAATTTTTCATTCTAGCACTCCGGCTTCCGCAAACCCGGCTGGGCGCAACGCGCCAACCCTATTCGACGGCGCCGGGCGCGGCGGGCGTTTCAACCTTCGGCGCTTCTCCGCCAAAATGCCGCCGCAGGCCGCCCAGCGCGGCCGGAAACCAGCCGAGCGCCAGCCCGTACAGCAGGTGCGCCGGCAGCATGGGCCGCGGCGGGCTATATACCATCACCAGCGCCCCCAGCCGCCGCCAAAACAGGTACTGCGAGAAGAGATACCAAAGCAGGCCGGTAATGATCCCCAGCAGCGTCAGCCGCACCCGGTTCCGCGAACCGCCAACGACCAGCCCAAACACCAGGCCCACCAGCCCCGAGACGAACAGGTGCAGCCCGAGGCCGGAAACCGTCAGCCAGCCGAAACCGCGCTCGATCACCGGGCGGCCCTGGAGCACCGACCCCAAAAGGTTGGGCAGGATCCACACCGACCGCAAGTCCAACAGCGAACTGACGGCCAGCCAGCCGAACATGGCCGTCCCTCCCAGAATGCCCGTCTCGATTCCGGCCAGAGCCCGAAACAGCAGCGGAGAGAAGCGGCCCCGGATTCCAGGACCCATCAAAGGAGCCTATACTAGCACAGGCCGGCGCTGGGCTCCGCGCCCCAGGCTCCGCGCCGGTTCGCGGACGGATTACGCGCTCAGCCGGCCGCATCTTCCAGCCGCCCAAGGCGGGGCGCTCCCGCCGGCGCTGTTACAATCGAAGTATCCCCATGACGGCGCACGACTTACGTCTCGGCTCTCTATACGATGCGCTGGACCACCGCATCCTCGTCCTGGACGGCGCCATGGGGACCATGCTGCAGGAGGCTCGCCTCTCTGCTTCCGACTTCGGAGGCGCGTCTCTGGAAGGCTGCAACGAGAACCTCGTCCGCACCCGCCCCGACGTCGTTCTGGGCGTCCACCGCGCCTACCTCGAAGCCGGCGCCGACATCGTCGAGACGGACACCTTCGGCGCCACGCGCATCGTGCTGGCCGAGTACGGGGTGGAAGACGACGCGCTGGAGCTGAACCGCCGGGCCGCCCGCCTGGCCCGCCAGGCCGCCGAGGAGTTTTCGAGCGCGGAGCGGCCACGTTGGGTGGCCGGCGCGATGGGGCCGACGACGAAGGCCATCAGCATCACCGGCGGCGTCACCCTGACCCAGCTCCGCCAGGCCTATTACGAGCAGGCCAGAGGTCTGGTGGAGGGCGGCGCCGACATCCTGATCCTCGAAACCTGCCAGGACACGCGCAACGTGAAGGCCGGCCTGCTCGCCATCGAGCGGGTGCGGGGCGAGCTCGGCTGCCAGATCCCGGTGATCGTCTCCGCGACCATCGAGCCCATGGGCGCGATGCTGGCCGGCCAGACCGCCGAGGCGTTCTACGTCTCGATCGCGCACGCCGCCCCGCTCGCCGTGGGCTTGAACTGCGCCACCGGCCCGGAGTTCATGACCGACCACATCCGGTCGCTGGCCGGGCTGGCCTCGACGCGCATTTCCTGTTATCCGAACGCCGGCTTGCCCGACGCCGAGGGGCGATACGGTGAGACTCCGGAATCGCTGGCGCGGGAACTGGCGCGTTTCGCC
>JBEKLW010000448.1:0-3136 GCA_050008815.1 Bryobacteraceae bacterium | reverse complement strand
GGATCCGACCCGCCATGAACAGCCGGTCTCATGGCCTCCGCGCGCGCCAGCAGCCAGAAACCCGACAGTGCTGTGCTTGATGTCATGCAAGGATTGTCCAGGATGGGCGTCGTTCGCTCCTGAGCCGCGCGAAGTTTCCGCCTGGTCCTGGCGCATAGCGTCATGCTCTATCACGAGGTACCGTCATAGCTGTGCAACCGCATGCGCGGCCGCGTGCCTGGGCTCAGCGAGTTGTCACGCACGCGGGAGGGGCCGTGGCCAGCGGTGTGCAATAGACGTCGCGGTATCTCCAAGGAGTCCTCCCGGCGATCATTTCCCGCCTGTCGCCGGGAAGCGATAGTTTGGTAAATATGCGTGCCCAGGGCTGCCCAGCGCGCGTGCCGGTGAGGTTAACCTTGCGCAGGCCGCCTCCAGAGTGTTCGCTGGAGGCCAGTAATCTCTGGCTATGCCGGCTGTTCTCATAGTCGACGATCTGCTCTCGATCCACGAGATGCTCGATGCGGTCATCCAACCCACCGGCTTTGCCACCGCTTTTACCACCGACGGCGAGAAGGCGCTCGCCCGCTACAAGGCCGAGAAATTCGATCTCGTGCTCGCCGACATCGACATGAAGCCGATGGACGGCATCACGCTCCTCAAACAGCTCAAGCTCTACGATCCCAATTGCGTGGTCATCATCATGACGGCCTACGCCAGCACCGACAGCGCGATCCAGGCGCTCAAATTCGGGGCGTTCGACTACCTGCCCAAGCCGTTCAGGGTCGACGAGCTCATCGCCACCCTGAAACGCGGCATGGAGCTTCGCCAGTTCAATGCCGAGCGCGCCACCCAGGCCGCGCTGCCGGCCGTGAAGGCGAGCGATATTGAAACCCGTCTCATTGGCCAAAGCACCAAGGCCAATAAGGTCGTCCAGCAGATCAAAAAACTCTGCACCGTGCGCACCCCCGTGCTGCTGGTGGGGGAGAGCGGCACCGGCAAGGGGACGGTGGCCGACATTCTCCACGCCAACGGCGATGCGTCCGAAAAGCCGCTGGTACGCATCGACTGTGCGCTCAGCTCCGAGCAGGGTATCCGCGACGGCCTCCTCGGCCAGAACGGCGCCGGCGGCTCCTGGGTGCTGCAGGCCCGGGGCAGCACGCTGTTGCTCGAGCATCTCCAGTGTCTGCCCCTGCCGATGCAGAAGGAGCTGGTGAGCGTGCTCCGCAACACCGGTCACGGCTTCCGCCTGATCTGCACGTCCAACGAAGACTTGGAGAAGCTCACCGACGAGGGGCATTTCAACGACGAACTCTTCTATCGCGTCGCCTCGCTGCCGATCGTGCTGCCACCCTTGCGCGAGCGGATCGAAGACCTGCCGGCCCTCGTCAAATACTTCACGGGTCAGGCCACCAACCCCCTGTTCGACGCCAGCCTTGTCGAGTTGACCGATGACGCGATGGCCGTTCTCAGCGCCTATCACTGGCCGGGCAATCTTGCCGAGCTGGAGCAGGTGGTTTCCAAGATCGTCTCGACCACGGAGACGCGCGTCGTCACCTCCCAACAGCTTCCGATGCGTCTGCGCGAACCCGAGCACTGGCCGAGTCTCGCGGAGTATCTCGCTGGCCAGCAGAAACAATACCTCGACATGGTGCTTCACGCCTGCCAGGGCGACAAGGCCCGGGCGGCGAAGGTGCTCGGCGTGGACGCGGCCAAGCTCGGCTGAGCGGTCGGGCGCGTTCAACGGCGCACTCCCGCACGGACCTGGCGACGTGCCCGCGCCGAGGGCGCTCGAAGGCCTGGAGGTCGGAAGCCGGGGGCAGCCGCAGGGAAAAGGCCGCGGACCGGACCGGCAGCGAAAAGAATCCCTGTAAACGCCGGAGGCGAGTCCTTTCCCGCTTGCGCTGCCGCAGGGCCCCCGCAACCTTCACGGGCGCCCACGCCCATGCCAAAACGCACCGACCTTGACTCCATTCTCATCATCGGCGCCGGGCCTATTATCATCGGCCAGGCCTGTGAGTTTGACTATTCCGGCACCCAGGCGTGCAAGGCGCTCAAGGAGGAGGGCTACCGGGTGGTGCTGGTGAACTCCAACCCGGCCACGATCATGACCGACCCGGAGTTCGCCGATGTGACTTACATTGAGCCGCTCACACTGGAGTATCTCGAGAAGATCATCGAGGCGGAGCGGCCCTCGGCGCTGCTGCCCACGCTCGGCGGCCAGACCGCCCTCAACCTCTCGATGGAGTTGCACAAGGCCGGCCTCCTCCAGAAATACGGGGTCGAGATGATCGGCGCGAAGCCCGAGGCCATCCACAAGGGCGAGAACCGCGAGGCCTTCAAACAGGCCATGATCCGCATCGGCCTCGACGTGCCGAAGTCAATGACCGTCTATTCGCTCGAGGAGGCGCGCAAGGCCACCGACTACATCGGCAGCTTTCCGCTCATCATCCGCCCCTCCTTCACGCTCGGCGGCTCGGGCGGCGGCATCGCCTACAACCGCGAGGAATTCGACCGGATCGCCGGCACCGGCCTCGAGATCTCCCCCGTCCACGAAGTGCTCGTCGAGGAGTGCCTGCTCGGCTGGAAGGAGTTCGAGATGGAGGTCATGCGCGACCACAAGGATCAGTGCGTCGTCATCTGCTCGATCGAAAACTTCGATCCGATGGGCGTGCACACCGGCGACTCGATCACCGTCGCGCCCGCGCTCACCCTGACCGACAAGGAATACCAGATCATGCGCGATGCGTCGTTCGCCGTCATCCGCGAAATCGGCGTCGAGACCGGCGGCTCCAACATCCAGTTTGCCGTCCATCCGCAAACCGGCCGCATGGTCGTCATCGAGATGAATCCGCGCGTCTCGCGCTCCTCGGCCCTCGCGTCGAAGGCCACGGGTTTCCCCATTGCGAAGATCGCGGCCAAACTCGCCATCGGCTACACGCTCGACGAGCTCAAGAACGACATCACGCGCCTGACCCCCGCCAGCTTCGAGCCGACCATCGACTACATCGTCACCAAGGTGCCGCGCTTCACCTTCGAGAAGTTCCCCAACACCGACCCAACACTCACCTCATCAATGAAGTCCGTCGACAAAACCATGGCCATCGACCGCACATTCAAAAAATCGATCCAGAAGACACTGCGCTCGCTCGAGATCGGG
>JBEKLW010000447.1:0-3143 GCA_050008815.1 Bryobacteraceae bacterium | reverse complement strand
GGACCCCTCCAGCCCCTATTCCGGCGTGATCTCGCTGTTTATGAAGGCGCTTCTGGAGCGCCGGCCGCCGACGATTTTCGGCGACGGCGAGCAGTCGCGCGACTTCACCTACGTAGAGGACGTGACCGCTCTGACGCTGAAGGCGGCCCGCGCGGAGGGCGTCTCCGGCAAGGTCTACAACGGCGGCAACGGCAACCGGTATACGCTGAATCAGGTCTGGGAGACCCTCCAGAGGATCGAGGGCGTCCGGATTCCGCCCCTGTACGGCCCAGCGCGCCCCGGCGACGTGCGCGACTCCCAGGCCGACACGACGGCCGCCGTCGGCGACCTCGGCCACGCTCCGCGCTTCACCTTGGAAGAGGGTTTGCGCCGCACTCTGGAATGGTATCGGGCCAGCCCGGGTCTGTAGCGAGGTGGGATCAGAGGCCTTCAGCGGCATTCAGCGCCGCCACAAGGCACACCAAAGCCGGCGCCCGAAGGTCCGTAATGGATCCAGGACGCCGGCCGAGCACAACTTCAGTAGATGCGGCCCAATCGCGGGCCCCAGTAGGTTGCTGGTGAGAAATCCGGGCCGAGTTGAGCTTACCAGCGCGGCTCGCGGCGCCGCCCGTACCCCCCGCCGCCGCCACCGCCGCTGTTGCGGCGGAAGCCACCACCGCCGCCGCCGCGCTCCGGCCGGGGCCGGGCTTCATTGACGCTCAGCGCGCGCCCGCCCACGTTGGTGCCGTTGAGCGCCGCAATCGCCCGGTCGGCTTCCGCGGCGTTGGTCATTTCGACAAACGCAAATCCTCGAGACTGGCCCGTGTCGCGGTCGCGAACAAGCGAAACGCGCTCGACCGTGCCATGCGGCTCGAAAAGTGCCCGGATGGAGTCTTCGGTAGCGCCGAAATCCAGGTTGCCCACATAGATGTTTTTCATTGCTTCTCCTAACGATTTGAAAGACTTAACCAAGCTAAAGGGATCTCGGCCAAGCGAGGTGGGTCATTCAAACGTGTCTTTCACTATACCAATTCTCGCGGGCGCGCAGCCACCAACACAGTCAGCCTG
Organism: Bryobacteraceae bacterium; assembly: GCA_050008815.1. Classification (GTDB taxonomy): domain Bacteria; phylum Acidobacteriota; class Terriglobia; order Bryobacterales; family Bryobacteraceae; genus JBEKLJ01. The sequence continues at coordinate 2,096 of JBEKLW010000447.1, read as the reverse complement.
CGGGCGCGCCCTCCTCCCCGGGGCTACATCGTAAACCGGAGCGCCGTCGTGAACTGGTGCGACCGGAAGCCCTCATACACATAATAGCGCTCTGAGAGGCCATACCAGCGCCATTCTGTGTTGAATTGGAGGTGGGTGCCCAGGGGGATGCCGAACCGCGCCATGGGCTGGTAGAACTGCGTCGGCCGGCTCCCCGCCGAGCGGAAGAAGGACCCGCCCAGACTCAGCTTGAAGCGGTTCTTCCAGCCGCTAAACGGCACATCCGCAAGCAGGGTGCCGATGTGCGCCCGCTCATGGTAGTCGGACAGGTCCGGCGCCAGCAGGTTCGGGATGATGTAGGTGATCCGGGAACGCACGCTCGAGCGCGAGTACTCCCCGACCACCCCAAAACCCTTCCAGCCGCTGGGGTTCCAGGAGAAGGACAGTGCATTATCGCGGCTCAGGAAGTCGTTCCGCACCGCCGGGTCGGGATTCTCATTGCTCAATAGGTTGAAGCGCGCCGTCAACTGGAGCGATTGGACGGGCTGCCACCGCCCCAGGATGCGCGCCTGCCGGTAGTGGTTGAGGCTGGTGCGGAAAAACGTCGGCCCGCCCGGAGAGGCCTCGAAGTCCACCGTCAGGCGAAACTGCGCGGGCATTCGCAAGCTGACGCCCGCCAGGGCCACGTGGCGCGCCAGCTTGGCCCGCTCGCCTTCAGGCGTCACCTCTTCCAACAGCAATGACGGCGGCGCGGTCGTGTCGCCCCACTGGTAGCGGTGACCCGCGCGCAGCGTCAGCCTGCCCGTCACGTCAAACAGCAGATTGATCTCCTGCTGGTTGTAGTTCACCACGACGCGCTCGGCCTCCACCGCGTTCTGGGCCGTCGGCTCCTGGCCGGTGACCAGCAACTGGTCCAGCAGCGCCGCACCACCGGCGGAGTGCATGCGGTCCGTGCTCCACGACTCCAGAACGCGGAGCCGCCCGCCGAAGGGCCGCAGGACGATACCCAGGCTGCCCGACGGGTGCGGCTGCTTGGCCGTGCTGCTGACTTCGACCGTCTCCTGGTTGTAGAACAGGATCGTTGCGATATTGACGAACTGGCCCGTGTTCTGCTGCGTGTAGTGAGCGTCGCTGCGCGGCTGGCTGTAAAGGAACTGCGCCGAGATGTCCACCCAGGAGACCGGGCTGGCGGTGAACAGCCCCCGCGTGAACACCGACTGGCCCCGGATGCCGTAGTTCTGGCCGCCGCCGGAGAAGAACAGCGTCTGGCCCAGGAACGGCGTCCGGCGGTTGCCGAAGTTCGGGAGCTGGCTGCCTTGGAAGACCGCCTGGTCGTCGCTGAAACTGGACCCGCCGGTCTCCAGCGTCAGGTGCCAGCGGTTGAACTCAAACCGTACTCCCCCGCGCCCCTGGTTGGTGTGATCGCTATAGCGCGTCGGCACCGTGTACGCGTTGGAGTCCACAACGAAGTTTATCGTCCCGTCGCCGCGCCCCCCGTTGCTGCCGTAAGCCAGGTATGGAATTATGCGCCGCCCGGGGAACAGCTCCAGCTCGGCGTCCGCCACGCGTCGCCGGATGTCGAACCCGTACTGGTCCAGGAATGGCAGCGCAGGGTTGATGCGGCCGGGGTTGGAGAACGACGGCAGGAAGTTGAAGTAGGCGATGTTGCGGTAGTCGAACCGGAAATCGTACAGCCCCGAGCGCCGTGCTCCGATGCGTGCCGTGTTATACGGATCGCCGCCCCAGGAGGCCAAGTTCACGTCGATGCGGTCCGCCAGGCGCGTGTTCTTGGGCTGGATCAGGAAGTCCGCACCCAGCAGTTTCGGACCTTCGCCCAGATTCACCACGCTGCGGTACGTGTTGAAGTCGCCCCCGACGTCCGGCATCCAGCGGTAGCCCACCTCCACGTTGCCGGTGAGCCAGTCTTCGGCCGCGGCCGGGGCCGGGGCCGGGGTCGGGGTCGGGGTCGGGGCCTGGGCCGGGGCCTGGGCCCACAGCGGCAGCGTAACGGCAAACAGGACTAGGGCTCGCATGGCTATCGCTCGAAGGCACCGCTCACATAAGACCCGTGGATCTTGATGTGGCACACGGTGCAGTTCTGGAACTGCGCCGTTCTC